>NZ_JBXAFO010000020.1:0-104919 GCF_058793255.1 Rhodococcus sp. MPR-R1B | reverse complement strand
GGGCTCGGTGCGGTTGCTGCGGTGCAGTTGGCTGATCCGGCGGAGGCGTTGCCGTTTGTGAAGACGCTTCGTGAGCACGGTATTTCGGGTCGCGCGGCGGGTCAGGGTGCGATGCAGATTTCGCCGACGTTCGTCATGACCGATGATCAGGTCGCGGAGATGGCAGCAGGGATCCTCGCAGCCCTCGGCTGAAGTCAGCTGCGGCGCCGGAAGAATTTCTCGATTCGGCGCCGCACAGCGTTGGGTGCAGGTTCGAGTTCCAGAACCTCTTGTTCCGACTGCTTGGCGTACGCCTGGGTGTACCGCTCGTGTAGCACCGAGCGAATCTCGTCCGGAGAGTAGGCCCGACGCTGGCGTTCGCCGCGCGCAACGAGAACCCCGGTGGCGGCAACGCCCATTGCACCGGCGAGGCCGACCAGTTTCCAAACATGCGAGGCGCGCAGAGGAGTACGGAGTTTCATCCCTCTACGCTAGAGGCATGGACCGACGATTGCTTTCGCAGGTGAGTCTCGACGAGGCCGCCGCCGCCACCCGCACGGGCGACATCTGGATCTTTCGCGGAGAGTCGACGGCCGATCGAGCCATCCAGACGCTGACCAACAGCCCCGTCAACCACGTCGGAATGTCGGTCGTGATCGACGACCTCCCACCGCTGATGTGGCATGCGGAACTCGGTCACTCGCTGCAGGACATGTGGACCGGACGCTTCCAGCGTGGTGTCCAACTGCACGATCTGCGATCGGCCGTTCAGGTTTGGGGCGCCAAGTACGGGCAGCGTGGATGGTTGCGCCAGCTCGACCACGAAGTCACCCGGGAGCAGGAAGACGCTCTGCTCCAGACGATCGCGCGGCTGGACGGTACGCCTTTCCCGTCGACGGCCAAGCTTGCTTCGCGCTGGTTCGGCGGCCGAATCCCGAAGCTGCGCAAGAAGTCCGACGTATCGGCAGTGGCCGTCGAGAGCGCCTACTGCGCCGAAGTGGTTGCCAAGACCTATGAAGCGATGGGTCTGCTCGTCGGCAATCGTCGTGTCAACTGGTTCGACCCGGGCAAGTTCTGGAGTGGAGATCAGTTGCCCCTCGCGCCGGGAGTTGCGCTCGGTGACGAGATCTCGGTATCACTGAGTGCACGTGACCTCGAGGCCGGACGCAATCCCGCCGGGTACTCACAAGGTTCGTGACGGCTCGGCGACGACGCGGCCGCCGACTTCGAGCCAACCTTCCGGAGAGAAGGTCGTGTGAAGGACCGATCCGCGTCCCTGGGTGATGAGCAATGATTTCCTCAATCGGTCCGTGATGCGCAGCGCTGCAGATCCGGTCGCCTCGTCCTCGGCGATTCCCATCACCGGTGCGAACATGCGTGCGCGGATGGCAGCTTCGAGCTTGTCCTGCCATGCCCACAGATACGAATGATCCGCCTCGTAGTCGGACGGATCTGCGTCGATGACGTCGTCCACCGTGTCCATCGGATAGATCGCGAATTCCGGTGCCCATTCGGCACGCGCGCGTACCCACGTCAAAGCGCCGGATTGGCGGACGTCGACACTGCCGGCAGGAACGTCGAGGGCGCTCACGCGACGGCCCTGTTCGCCCAGCCACCACGTGGCACCGACGGTCGGGTGTCCGGCGAAGGGGAGTTCTGCTGCCGGAGTGAAGATCTGGACCCGCGCACGCGAGGCGCCGTCATCCGGAACGTCGATGAAGATGGTCTCGCTGTAGTCGAGTTCCTTCGCGACGGCTTGTCGATCCGATTCTGCAACCGTGGACGCGTCGACGATTCCCAACGGATTCCCGTGCTTGCCGTTCTCGTCCGTGAAGACCCGGACCACACTCACCTCGATACCCATCGGTCCACCCTAGCGCGCGAAAAGCCCTCCCCACCTTCACGGTGGGGAGGGCTCGTCGAACTGCACTCAGGTCCGAGTGATCAGACCTGTGCGGCAGAGAGGATCTCGTTGGCTTCGACAGCCTGTGCGACGCCCGCGACGATGGAACCGGCGCGGATCGCTTCGAAGATGACCTCGCGGTCGACACCTTCCTGGCGGAGGGTGTTCTCGTGAGCTTCGAGGCAGTGGTTGCAGCCGTTGATCGCGGACACTGCAAGCGACCACAATTCGAAGTCGGCCTTGTCGACGCCCGGGTTGCCGATGATGTTCATCCGCAGGCCGGCACGAAGGTCGTCGTACTTACCGTCGAGGTAGCCCTTGGTGCGGTAGAAGACGTTGTTCATGCCCATGATCGACGCTGCGCCGAGAGCGGCGTTGTATGCCTCTGCCGACAGGTTGTCGGCAGCCTCGGAAGCAATCTCCTTGAGCGTGGACGCAGACTTGGTGGCTGCGGCCGTTGCGAGGAGCGTTCCCCACAACTGCTGCTCGTTCAGGACCGTCGTGCGCGCAATGGAACTCAGGTTGAGCTTGAGGTCCTTCGCGTACTCCGGAAGCGAGTTCTTGAGGTTCTCGACGCTCATACTCAGACGCTCGCAGTCAGGAGCTCGCCGGCGTTGATGGTCGGGTCGCCCTTCTTCCAGTTGCATGCGCACAGCTCGTCGCTCTGGAGAGCGTCGAGGACGCGGAGAACCTCGTCGACGTTACGGCCGACGGAACCGGCTGTGACGGAGACGAACTGGATCTCGTTGTTGGGGTCGACGATGAACGTCGCGCGGTCTGCAACGCCGTCGGCGTTGAGGACGCCGGTGGCCTCGGCAAGCTCGCGCTTGAGGTCCGAGAGCATCGGGAAGGGGAGGGTCTTGAGCTCTTCGTGCTGTGCACGCCACTGGAAGTGCACGAACTCGTTGTCGACGGAAGCGCCGAGAACCTGAGCGTCACGGTCTGCGAACTCTTCGTTGAGCTTGCCGAATGCAGCAATCTCGGTGGGGCACACGAAGGTGAAGTCCTTGGGCCAGAAGAAGACGATGCGCCACTTGCCTGCGTAGTCGTCACTGGTGACGGTGGTGAAGTAGTCATCGGGCTGCTGGGCATCGACCTTGGACAGGTCGCCGCCGATGACAGCCGTGAGGTTGTAAGCGGGGAACTGGTCGCCGATTGTGAGCAGAGCCATGTGTCTCATTCTCCTACGTGTCTCGTGAACAGGAATTTCTTGCGCACACGATCCGGCTGTTCGGACTGTGACGGCCGAACGTGCTGGATCGAGAGGGTTTGTCACCGTCAGCGGGTCGGACGGTTTCGACTGGAGTGTCGAGGTTGTGACCGGCGCTTTTTGGTATGAGTCCATTCTGCATCAAACCGTTCAAAAGGTAAAGGTGATGGGTGGCACTACACTGATAGGCATGTCTGATCAGACTTATCAACCTTCCTTGTCACAGCTGCGTGCCTTCGTGTCGGTCGCCGAGTATCGGCATTTCGGTACTGCCGCAGCGCGTTCCGGTGTGAGCCAACCCACACTGTCGCAGGCGCTGGCAGCTCTCGAGGCGGGACTAGGGGTCAAACTGATCGAACGCAGTACGCGGCGCGTGCTCGTGACCGCGGACGGACAGCGCTTGCTCGGTCAGGCCAAGCAAATCCTCGAGGCTGCCGACGGTTTCGTCGCGAGCGCGGCCGGCTCCGGCGACTCTCTGACCGGACCGCTACGCATCGGGTTGATCCCGACCGTTGCGCCCTACATTCTTCCGGGGTTGTTGCCGGAGCTGCGCGAGAAGCTGCCGTCGTTGGCGCCGCAAATAGTCGAGGATCAAACGGCGCGCTTGCTTGATGCCCTGCGATCGGGAGCGCTCGACGTCGCGGTGTTGGCGCTTCCTGCCGGAACACCTGGCCTGGTGGAAGTTCCTGTGTACGAAGAGGATTTTGTGATGGTCGTGCCGAACGATCATTCCTTGGCGGGACGTGTCGATCTCACGGCGGACGTGCTCGACGCGCTGCCGTTGCTCTTGCTCGACGACGGCCACTGCCTGCGCGACCAGACGTTGGATCTGTGCCGTTCGGTAGACGCCCATCCGCTTGCCGGCGACACGCGGGCTACCTCTCTTGCGACAGTCGTGCAATGTGTGGCCGGGGGACTCGGGGTGACTTTGGTCCCGGAATCGGCTGTTGCAGTGGAGGTTCGACGCGGGGACTTGTCGACGGCGCGTTTCGCTTCGCCGGCTCCAGGTCGCACGATCGGCGTCGTGTTCCGCTCGTCGAGTGGCCGAGCAGAAGGATTCCGTCAGCTGGCCGAGCTGGTCCGTTCGGTCAGCCCGACGGTTCCTCGATGACGTGACTCGTTCGACGTCGACGTGAAAGCTAGTCGAGAGAGCCTTCTTTCACGGCAATGACGGCTCCGGGATTGAGAATCCCCAGCGGGTCGAGCGCATCCTTGACCTTGCGATTGAGGGCCATGACGTCTTCACCCAACTGTGACGGCAGCCAGTCGCGCTTGAGTCGACCCACCCCGTGTTCGCCGGTGATCGTGCCGCCGAGCGCGATGGCGAGATCCATCACCCGTCCGAATGCGATCTGTGCGCGTTCGGACATGTCCGGGTCTGCGGGGTCGAAGACGATGAGCGGGTGTGTGTTTCCGTCTCCGGCGTGCGCCACCGTGCAGATCAGGACGTCGAGGTCGTCGGCGATGGCTTCGACCCCGGTTACCAGCTGGGGGAGTGCGCGCATGGGAACGCCCACGTCTTCGAGAAGCAGACTTCCCATCGCGAGCACTGCGGGGAACACCGCTCGCCGTGCCGCCGCAAAAGCGTCACCTTCGGCCTGGTCATCGGTGGCGAATACTTCGGTGGCTCCGTTGTTTTCGCACGCCTGAACAATCGTCTCGATTTCCAGCACGCCTGCCGCGCCGGGTGCGTCGGACTGCGCGAGCAGTAGTGCGTGAGCCTTGCGGTTGAGACCCATGCGTACCGAATCCTCGACAGCATTGATACTGGCGTGATCCATGAACTCGAGCATCGCCGGACGCATGTTGCTGGTGATCGCCAAGACCGCGTCGGCAGCTTCTTGTACCGAGTCGAACGACGCGACGACGGTTGATGCGGGCGGCTGCGCGGGAATCAAACGCAACGTGATTTCCGTGATGATGCCGAGAGTGCCCTCGCTGCCCACGAACAGTTTGGTGAGTGAGAGTCCGGCGACGTCCTTGAGAAGGGGACCTCCGAGGCTGACAGCTGTACCGTCCGCCAGCACGACCCGGAGTCCGAGAACGTAGTCGGTGGTAACTCCGTACTTGACGCAGCAGAGTCCGCCGGCGTTGGTGGCTGCATTGCCGCCGATGGAACAGATCTCGAAGGACGACGGGTCAGGTGGGTACCAGAGTCCGTGCTCTGCGGCGGCTTTCTTGACCTCCGCATTCATCAAGCCGGGCTGAGTAACCGCCACCCGGGCGACCGGGTCGATCGTGATCTGTCGCATTCGCTCGGTGCTGACCACGATGCAACCGTCGACGGCGCTGGATCCACCGGAAAGGCCCGAGCCGGCACCTCTGGGAACCACCGGAACGCGGTGGGCGGTTGCCCATCGCATCACGGTTTGGATGTCTTCGGTGCACGTAGCGCGAACCACGGCAGCGGGATGGCCGGCGGTCGGGTCGGCGGCCCAGTCCTGGCGGTAGCCCGCGGTCACATCCGGATCCAGCAGGACGGCTCCCTCGGGGAGTGCCGCTACCAATTCGTCGAGGGCTGAAGAACTCGCGGGAGTCATACTCTCATCATGCTCGACGGAGTTCGACGATGCGCCAATTCGCGAGACCACAGCCCGAGTCTGTCGCGCCTGATCAGTTCAGCATTGTCCGGCAGCGATCCTCCGAGTTGCCAGTTGAAGCCCTAGCGGCCCTTCTGCTTTCCGGAGAACCGGCCACCCGAACTCTTGGTCCCACCGGACTTGCCGCTGCCTGATTTGCCGCCCGCCTTGGCCTTACCGGAACCGGCGTTGCGTCCGGATATGTTCTTTGCGGTGCCGGCGCCCTTAGCTTTCTGCCCGTTCTTGGCAGCTTCTGCGCGACGCTCGCGGGCCGCGATCTTGGCCTTGACGGAGCCCTTGATCTTCTCCGCCGGCTCACCGTTTCGGCCGCGGGAACTCTGCGCCGTTCGGCCCCGCACGATGCCGATCAGTTCCTCGACCAGATCTGTGGTCTTGGACTCCATCCATGCCAAAGCCACAGGAGCCTCGGGCGCACCGTCCACCGGACGGAAGGTCAGGTCCTTGCGATGGTGGAACCGCGCCAGCGAATGGGGAACCACGACAACTCCGACGCCGGCGGCCACCAACTCGATGGCGTCGGCGATGGTCGCGGGTCGCTCGGCGGCGGTCTTTCCGGGACGGGTCGGCCAGTCGAGTCTGTCGTCGAGAGGATCGAGCACTATCTCGTCGGCCAGATCGTCGACGGAAATCTGATCGACAGTAGTGAATACGTGATCTTTCGGTACCACCACCACCGGGGTTTCCGCGTACAGCGAGATGGCGCTGATGCCGGTCCGGTCGATCGGCAGTCGAACCAAACCTGCATCTGCTTCACCGGCGCGAAGTGCAGCTTCGAGTTCGAGAACCGGGAACTGAACAAGTTCCAGACGCACCTCGGGGAGCCGCTCGTGCCACACCCGGACCCACTTGGTGGGCGTCACCCCCGGGGCGTACGCGAGTCGAAAAATTGCCTGACTATCCGCGTCTGTCACCAGGCAAGGCTACCGCCTTGGTAAAAGCACCCGTATCGGCTGGTTACTCTTGTTGCATGACGTCGAACAAAACTCCCCAGACGATGAAGCCGACGACGGCTGCCAAGAAGCTGGGTGTGTACCTGGAAGCAACACCTGCGCAGTTCCAGGAAGGCGACGTGACTCGTGACGAGCTGACCGCTCTGCAGACCGATCCGCCGGAGTGGCTGCTGGAGCTGCGACGCACCGGACCGCATCCTCGCCCGGTCATCGCAGCCAAGCTGGGCGTATCGATCGCCGGGCTGGCCCGCGGCGGCGTCGAAGAAGCACTCACCACGGATCAGATCGCCGCACTCCTCGAAGAGAAGCCCGAATGGCTCGAAAAGGAACGCGCTGTTCAGGCCGAGGTGCGGGCCGAGAACGTTCGCATCAAGGAAAAGCGCGCTGCTCGCCGCAACCAGCCGCGGAAGGCTCGAAGGGGCTGACGCCCCCTGTGCGCCTTTTTGGTAGCGCCGACTACCAGAAAGGCGCACAGGCGCTAGCCTTCTACGACGCTCAGCTCGTCGAACACGATTTCACCCGCGGCATCCGATTCCGGGATGTCGACGACGGCAAGCAGTGCCCATCCGTGATCGCCCTCCGGATCCTCGAGCACCTGCCGCACCCGCCAGAACTCACCCTCTTCGGTGACCTGGAAGAGCGCCGGCCCGCGCGCCGATGGCCCGGTTCCGATTGTTGCGTACTCCTCGAAGTACGGGAGTAGTTGCTCCTCCCACTCGGCGGCGTCGATACCGTCCTCGAGGTTTTCCAGCTCGTTCCACTGCCGACGCGACGCGAGGTCGATGCGTCGGAACATCGCATTGCGCACCATGACGCGGAATGCGCGCGGGTTCGCCGAGATGGGACGGGGAATGTCGGCGCCGAACGCAACCTCTTCCGTGTCTGCCTCGGCTCCGGGGTCGGTGAGTGACTCCCATTCGTCGAGCAGGCTCGAGTCGACCTGACGGATCAGCTCGCCCAACCACTCGATGATGTCTTCGAGTTCCTCGGTGCGCGCTTCCGTCGGGACGGTCTGTCGCAGCGCGCGGTAGGCGTCGGCGAGGTAGCGCAGGACGAGGCCCTCGGACCGGGTGAGTCCGTAATGGCTGATCAACTCGGCAAACGTCATGGCGCGTTCGATCATGTCGCGCACCACGGACTTGGGGGAGAGGGCGAACTCGGTGATCCACGGGTGGCCACCCCGGTACATTTCGAAAGCCGGGAACAGCAAGTCCGACAACGGTTTCGGCCACGTAACCTCTTCGAGGAGTTCCATGCGCTCCTCGTACTCGATGCCGTCGGCCTTCATCTGCGCAACCGCTTCGCCACGAGCGAAGTGCTGCTGCGCCATCAGAACCTGACGCGGATCGTCGAGCGTCGACTCGATGATCGAGACGACATCGAGTGCGTAACTGTCGGATTCGACGTCGAGAAGTTCGAATGCCGCCAAGGCGAACGGTGAGAGTGGCTGGTTCAAGGCGAAGTCGCGTTGCAGGTCCATCGTCAACCGAGCCATGCGGCCGTACTCGTCGGGTTCGTCGAGGCGTTCCACGATGCCGGCGCTGAGCAATCCGCGATACAGCGAGATCGCTTTGAGGATGTGCTTGCGCTGCGCCGGACGCGATTCGTGGTTGTCCTCCAACAGGTGCCGCATCGCGTCGAAGCAGTTACCCGGGCGGGCAATGACATTGAGCAGCATCGAGTTGCTGACCGAGAATCGCGACACCAACGGTTCGGGCGATGCGGCGACCAAGCGATCGAACGTCGCTTCGCTCCAGGACACAAACCCCTCGGGAGCCTTCTTGCGTTGAATCTTCTTGATCTTCTTCGGATCGTCGCCGGCCTTGGCGACTGCCCGCAGATTCTCTACTTCGTGTTCGGGTGCCTGGACGACGACGGTGCCCATCGTGTCGTAGCCTGCACGACCCGCGCGACCGGCGATCTGATGGAACTCGCGGGCTTTCAGATGCCGAGTGCGGACGCCGTCGTACTTGGCCAGACCCGTGAGCAGCACCGTGCGGATCGGGACGTTGATGCCGACGCCGAGGGTGTCGGTACCACAAATCACCTTGAGAAGCCCGTCCTGTGCGAGAACTTCGATGAGCCGTCGGTACTTGGGCAGCATGCCCGCATGGTGAACGCCGATGCCGTGCCGGACCAGGCGGGAGAGTGTTTTTCCGAACCCGGTGGTGAAGCGGAAACCACCCAGCGCCTCGGCGATCGCTTCCTTCTCTTCTTTGGAACAGAAATTGACGCTCGTCAGTGCCTGGGCGCGTTCGAGGGCGGCGGCCTGCGTGAAATGCACGATGTAGACGGGGGACTGGTTGGTGGTCACCAGATCTTCGATGGTTTCGCCGACCGGCGTGGTCGCGTACGAGAACATCAAAGGCACGGGGCGTTCTGTGCCGGAGACGACGGTGGTGGGTTTCCCGGTACGGCGCGTCAGATCTTCGGAGAAGAAGTCGACCTCACCGAGAGTTGCCGACATCAACAGGAACTGGGCGTGCGGCAACTCGATGAGCGGAACCTGCCACGCCCAACCTCGATCGGGTTCGGAGTAGAAGTGGAACTCGTCCATCACGACCTGGCCGATATCGGAGTTCGGGCCCTCGCGCAGTGCAAGATTCGCGACGATTTCGGCCGTCGCACAAATGATCGGCGCCGACGAGTTCACGGCGGCGTCGCCAGTCATCATGCCGACGTTCTCGGCACCGAAGACCTCACACAGTGCAAAGAACTTCTCGCTCACCAAGGCCTTGATCGGCGCTGTGTAGTACGTGCGCTTGCCGAGCGACATCGCATAGAAATGCGCGCCGATCGCCACCATCGATTTGCCTGACCCGGTCGGCGTCGCAAGGATCACGTTTGCACCCGAGACCAACTCCATGACGGCCTCTTCTTGGGCCGGGTAGAGCGTCAAACCTCGTTCGATGGTCCACGAAGAGAAGGCGTCGAAAACGGAATCAGGATCCGCGTTGTCGGGGAGAAGTTCCGTCAGCAGCACTCGTACAGGCTAGCCGCAACCGTGGATCAGGTTGCGCTTCGCTCGTCCGAGCCCATGGCGTCGAGCACCGCCATGCGGGTGGACGACGTTCCGGTGATGGTGTTCTCGCCGACCCCGGAGATCAGCATGTGGCGCCAGCGAGCCTCGTCGAAGACGAGTGGTGCGGTGCTGGAAAGAAAATCTTCGACGATCTGCAGGAAACGCATCGGATCGTCGCGGAACGGGAAGTGGCCCGAGCCGCGGAAGACTTCGAGGCGTGAGTTCGGCATCGCCGCGTGCGCGAGATGAGCGTGGGAGACGGGAATGACGGAGTCGTCGTCGCCCCAGATCAGTTGAACCGGCAGATTCTCGGTCAGATAACAGCGGTCGAGCATCGTGACGACCTGTCCGCGCCAGTCCACGACGGCCCGCAGCGTACGAAGGTAGGCCTCGTAGGCAGTGGGGTCGGGGAGATCAGCGAGCACGCGAATCAGGTCCGGTGTGTCATGCAACATGGTGCCGGGACGCAGATTTGAACCGTGAACTACGCCGGCAAGGTTCCCGGCCATCCGGACGAGCGGCATCGCACCAGGTATCCGGAGCAGCTTTACCACCTCGTTGACCACCGGAACGGACATGAGGCGCAGCAGCGGATGGACGTCCTTGGTGACGCCACCGGCCGAGACCAGCACGAGGCGATCCACCATGTGTGGGAATTGGTAGGAGAACTGCATCGCTACGCCGCCGCCGAGCGAGTGCCCGATGACGGTGACGTGCTCGATGCCGAGCGTCGACAGAAGATCCCGCATGCCGTTGGCGTACGCGGCTACCGAGTAATCCGCGCGTGGCTTGTCGGAACGGCCGTGACCCAACAGGTCAGGTGCGATGACCGTGTACTTCTTGGCGAGGTGGGGAATGATCTCGGTCCACGTCGACGAGTTGTCGCCGATTCCGTGCAGGAGCAGTACTGCCGGACCCTCGCCGGCTATCCGAAATGCGCGTCGGTAGCCGTGAATCGTCCGGAACATCATCCGCGGTTCCTCGTCGGGGACCGGTCGGAGCTGACGGTTCCGTGGTCTGCTCATGTCGCCTCCTGGCTCGGCGTGTGACCACGTTGACTGTCTGCTCCAGTTGTTGAGCCGTCAACGAAAATCACACAGAGTTTGAGGCTATCCGACGGATGTGTCCTGAACAACAGCCCAGGTAACGGAGGGGTTGCGGAATGCGCACAATGTCGAATTATGCGCCCCGCCCGTCACATTTTCGTCAGTTGTCGCCTCGATCGAGGTCTCCAGCTGAGCCGAAGTCGTCATTTCCTGCCTGTTCGGCCAGGAACTTTTCGAACTCTGCGCCGATCTCGTCGCCGCTGGGAAGGTCGGCCTCGCCGGCCAGAAGGGACGACTGTTGTTCTTGAGCGGCGACAAAAGTGTCGTATTGACGCTCCAAAGCGTGGACTACAGTCTGAACTTCTTCGTTCCCGGCTATGTGCTCGTTAACCTGTTCCCGAACGCGCGCCGCGGCCTCACCCAGCGCAACCAAGGGCAACTCCAGATCCGAAACCTCGGAAACGTTTTCGAGCAAAGTTTCTGCGGCGCCCGGGTAGTCCGTTTGCGCGAGGTAGTGGGGGACATGCACCGAAAAGCCCATCGCCTCGTGCCCGTGCTGAGACATACGAAGCTCGAGCAGTGATGATGCGCTGCCGGGAACCTGCAGTTCACCTGACCAACGCTGATGGTCCTGGATCAGGTCCTTGTTGGTCGAATGTGCTGTCACACCCAGCGGTCGGGTGTGCGGGATTGCCATCGGAATGGCGTTGAGCCCGATGGTTCGACGCACTCCCAACTGTTCGGACAACAGACGAACGGCTGTGGTGAACCGCTCCCACTTGAGGTCCGGTTCCATCCCCGCGAGCAGCAGGAACGGCGTGCCGGCCGTATCGCGCAGTGCGTACAGATTGAGCGCCGGAGCGTCGTAATCGGAGAAATGATCGGCCTTGAACGTCATCGTCGGTCGACGCGAGCGGTAGTCGATCAGCTCGTCGACAGCAAACGACGCGACAAGCTCGGTCTCGAGGCTTTCGCGCAGATGCGTCGTCGCCAACTTCACGGCGTGACCGGCGTCGGAGTAACCCTCGAGTCCGTGAATCAGGATCGGTCCCTGGCCGTCGGCAGCCGCCAACTGGGGCGCCGGAAATTCCAGCTCGTACATCCTCGACTGTTCGTCCATCGCAGTCCCCTTCGCTCTTCGGTCTTGATCTCAAGTGTCCACTATCGGCGCACGCGCGACAGCATCGGAGTCAGGTGCCCGACAGCACTGGATCAGACGTTCATCGGTAAGAACACCGAGTCGGTGACCGATCATTCCCGATCCGACGAGACGGGCGTTCGCCGAGAGCGAAGCTGAGCGGTATCTTTCGACACTTGGCCTGGGCGTTCGTTAGATGTCGGGTGCGCGGCTTCGGACATGGCAGAGTGGAACACAAGGTCGGCACGGCCGATTTGTCCGAAATGGATTGGTCGATTGTCGGGATCGGTCGAGTGCGGAGGCTTACATGCGGGTGTGTCCACGATCGTCCAGGCGAGTGGCCGCATGCTCACTTGCTGCGGTGGCCGCCGTTGCATTACTCGCGGGCTGCTCCGGGTCTGTCCAAGGAGCACCCGTTCCGGACTCCGCGCCGGCGACTGCCGGTGCGACCGACAGCGGCACGGCGGCGCCGAGTACGACGGCTGCACCCAAATCCTCGACGCCGAAATCCACCTCTCCGAAAACGGCGGCACCGCTGTCCGAACTGCTGCTGACTCCCGAGGAATTCCCCGAGCCCTTCGGCGCTGTTGTGCTGCCCCCGCAAGCCGTTCCGATGGCAGCGCCGGATCTAGTCGGCGTCCCGCGCGGTGCTACCGTCGATCCGTCCGAATGTGAGCCACCGGAACAGGATTACGGTCCGAACGGGACCGTGATGGCGGTCGGGACCGACAACGCGACGAGGGCAACGATTTCGGTTGAACTCACGAAGGTCGATGCACCACTGGACGAGTTGGAAGCGCAAACTCGGCAGTGCCCGTCCATGACTGTCACTGCGAACGGCGTCACTACGACAGTGACGACGGAAATTCTTCCGCCGTCGCCGATCGATGCCGACAAGACGATGTCACTTCGCCGCACTGTCGTGTCCCCCAAGGCCACAGCCGGTGATCAGACGATGCTGACCTTGATCGCGCAGGTCGGCGACGTACGGGTGGCGACAACACTGATGACGTTCGGTTCTGCGACGCCCTCGACGGCACCGCTGGATCAAGCGTTCACCGCAGCCGTACAGAAGGTCAAAGCAGGCAAGTGATTTCGCAGCACACAGGTCCGACAAGTAGCGGAACTGCTCGGTGCGGCGCGGTACTTGGTCCCCAACAAATGCGGTAATCCACAGACGACTTGGACGCAGCTGTTTTCCCTGGTCGAGCAGACGGCCGGGTCAGGGTGATCAGCGACGGTGTGTGCATGACGACATCACCTCTTCCGGGAGAATTCGAATTCTCCGACGACGACCTTGCCGCCCTTCTCGGATGCGTCGAACGCGTCTCCGATCCAGGCGAATTGATCGCGGCAATACCCGCACTCCTGGGCTTCCATCCGTCCAACTCTGTGGTTGCGCTGTCTCTGATGGGCGCCTCCGCCTCGACGCTCGGACCAGTGATGCGGCACGACTACTTTCCCAGTGTCAGGGGGAAGCCCGCGAGGCAGATGAGCGCGGCGCTGCGCCAGTTCGCCGCCGTCTGTGACGGGGAAGGCGCGCGTGCGGTCGTTCTCGTGGTGATCACCGATTGCTCGGCAGCTGAAACTCTGATCGATGAAACCATCGAGCTGGCCGAGGTATTCGAAGACATGCTCGGCGGAACCTGCGTCGAGCTGGCCGACGTATTGTGCACGGCCGCAATAGAATCTGGCCAGCCGTGGACGAGCGTCATGCGTTCGATTCACCGCGGCACCCTGCCAGACCCGGCATCTTCGTCGGTTGCAGCAGCACAGGTGTTGGGCGGGAGGGTCATTCGCCGTTCGCGTGAGGAACTGGTCCGGTGGGTACACGGCGCCGCTCGCAATCACGACACGATTGCCCGACTGATCGCGAGCCGACGAGAGTCGAGCGCGCACAGAGGGGGACCGAGCGGTGAAACCGCAGTTCAGCGCCGGATCGATCTGGTGTTGGAACATGTCCGCCGTGTCGAGGCAGGCGCTCACCGCCCTGACCCGCAGGAATGCGCCGATCTGGTGGTCGCATTGACGGACGTACGCGTGCGCGACGTGGTGCTGGGATTGGCGATCACGTCCGTTGCGGCACATGCTGAGCAATTGTGGCTCGTGCTCACCCATGAAGTACCGTCGCCCGAACGAGCTTGGCCGGCAACACTTCTCGGCTTCTTTGCATACGTGCGTGGCGACGGCCCTCTGGCAGGCGTTGCGCTGTCGGCCGCACTGTCGGCCGATTCGGAACACACCTTGGCGGGATTGCTGGATCTATCGCTGCAATCCGGTGTGCGCCCCGACGGAATCCGTGACCTCGCGGCCGTCGGATTGTCCATCGGGGAATCGCTCGGAATCACCGGCTTGCCGCCGGCACTGCCGAGTGGAAGCTAGCGAGCAGCGTGTGAGCGGTCGCCCAGATCCTGGAGGAACTGCCATGCGTCGGCGACGATGACGTCGAGATCGGTACGCGTGGGCGTCCAACCTAGCTCGGCAATCGCCTTGTCGCTCGATGCGATCAGTACTGCCGGATCACCCAGCCGTCGTGACGCGTCCTCGACGTTGATCGGCAGGCCGGTGACCCGCGCACAGGCGGCGATCACCTCGCGCACGCTGAAGCCGGCACCGCTTCCGAGGTTGTAGATGCGGTGCTCGCCGGGAACCGAAGATTCGAGCGCCAGTAGATGTGCTTCGGCGAGGTCCAGCACGTGGATGTAGTCGCGTACCGCGGTTCCGTCCGGCGTGGGCCAGTCGGTTCCGAAGACCGAGATCTTGTCCCGCTGTTCGAGCGCGACCTGCAGGACGAGTGGAATCAGGTGGGTTTCGATCACCCGGTTCTCGCCGGCGGACTTGTACGCACCTGCGACGTTGAAGTAGCGCAAGCTCGTCGCACCGAGGCCGTGAGCGATCGAGTACGAGGTGATCGCATGATCGATCGCGAGCTTGGTCGCGCCGTACGGATTGGTGGGGCGGGTCGGAGCGGTCTCCACGATCGGGGACTGCTCCGGTTCGCCGTACGTTGCTGCGGTGGACGAGAACACGAGGCGCGGAGTACCGGAGACACGGATCGCCTCGAGCAACTCGATGGTCGTGACGACGTTTCCGCGCCAGTACTTTTCGGGGTGCAGCACCGATTCGCCGACTAGCGACTGCGCCGCGAAGTGAAGCACACCGTCGAAAATCGGTGAACCCGCACTGCCGAGGACGTCGGTGGCAAGCGCTCCCACGTCCCCTTCGATGAACTCGGCACCGGCAGGCACCGCGTCGGCATTTCCGGTGGAGAGGTCGTCGATGACGACAACCTCGTGTCCACGCTCGAGCAACACAGTGCTGCACACACTGCCGACGTAACCGGCGCCGCCGGTGACCAGGAGTTTCATCTACTTCCTCAGACCTGCTTGACCTGAACGGCGTGAGCCATTTCCTCGGACAGGTCGAACCCGCTGTGACCCGGCACGATGATCGTCACCGAGCCCGGACGGGTTTCGACCGTCACCCTGGCGTCGGGAACGACGCCGGCGTCACGCAGCTGCGCGATCACCTCGGGATCGGACTGCACGTGCTCGGCCAGTCGCCGAACGACCACAGCTGTCTGTGCGCCGTGCGGAATATCGGTCAGGCGCACCAATGTTTCGGTGGTGGCAACCGGGCCGTCGAGTCCCAACTGGTCCAAGCCCGGAATCGGGTTGCCGTAGGGCGACGTCGTGGGGTTGTTCAGAACGACGACGAGCCGACGCTCGACCTCCTCGCTCATCACGTGCTCCCAACGGCATGCCTCGGCATGTACGTCTTCCCATTTGAGACCGATGACGTCCACCAGCAGGCGCTCTGCCAACCGGTGCTTACGCATGACAGAGATCGCGAGATCGCGACCCTTGTCGGTGAGTTCCAGATGTCGATCGCCGGCGACCATCAGCAAGCCGTCACGCTCCATACGCGCAACAGTCTGGCTGACGGTGGGTCCGCTCTGTTCGAGCCGTTCGGCGATCCGCGCCCGGAGTGGGACTACGCCCTCTTCTTCCAAGTCGTAGATCGTCCGGAGATACATCTCCGTGGTGTCGACTAGATCCTTCACACTCAACCCCTTCGTCAGTTGATCATTCTACCGTTCAGTTCGTGGTTCCGGTGCCGCCTCCACCGCGGCGAGTCCAGCGCGTGTCCGAATTGGATTCGTGTCACTCGATCTCGGTCTCCGAAGCGGGCCACGAGTGTGGTGTGCAGCACGAAACGAGAAGGAAGTAGCGTGATCCCATGACCGCGTCGATCAGATCTGACGGGGACCCCGCGGCGTCTCGAGCGAATCGAGTCGTGGTGTGGAGTCCGGAGTACCTGAGCTATCGGTGGAGCGCCGATCACCCGATGAATCCCACTCGCCTCGATCTCACGATGGCACTCTCGCGAAGCCTCGGACTTCTCGAGGGCATCGAATTTCTCGAACCGAGTGCCGCGTCCGATGCCGACCTCCTCAGAATCCACACACCGGCATATCTTGCAGCGGTCAAAGACGCGGGTAACTCTGCGAACAACGGTGTGAGCGGCCAGGATGTTCCCCACGGGCTCGGTACCGAGGACAACCCGGTCTTCCCGCACATGCACGAAGCCAGTGCGATCCTCGCCGGCGGCTCGCTGGCCGCAGCGCAGGAAATCGCTTCGGGACGTACGAGGCGCGCGGTCAGCATCGGCGGCGGCATGCACCACGCGATGGCGGATTGGGCCTCTGGATTCTGCGTCTACAACGATGCGGCGGTTGCGATTTCGTGGCTGCTCGACAACGGCTACGACCGCATCGCCTACATCGACGTCGACGCTCACCACGGCGACGGAGTGCAACATGCGTTCCTCGGGGACCCTCGGGTGCTCACGGTCTCGCTGCATCAGCACCCGGCAACCTTGTGGCCGAACACCGGATGGTCGAGCGAAGTCGGCGACGGGGCCGCCGAAGGTACGGCGGTGAACATCCCGGTGCTGCCCGGAACCGTCGACGCGTTGTGGCTGCGTGCATTTCACGCCGTCGTCCCGGGAGCCATTGCAGCCTTCCGCCCGCAGATCATCATCAGCCAGTGCGGAGTCGACTCGCACCGCGAGGACCCGCTCGCGGATCTCGCCCTCACCGTCGACGGTCAGCGCGCCGCGTTTTTGGCGATGCGTGACCTCGCCGACCGCTACTCCGAGGGGCGGTGGCTGGCAGTCGGAGGCGGGGGATACGGACTGGTGCGCGTCGTGCCGAGGGCATGGACTCACTTGATCGCTGCAGCGCTCGATCGCGAGATCGACGTCGACATCGCTGTCCCCGAAGACTGGAAGGAATCGACGAAGCTGCGAGCGCCGAGCGTCGACCTCCCGCCGACCATGGGGGACGGCGGTGATGTCGCCTACACGCCGTGGGACGGCCCGGGTGGTACACCGGAGACAGGTGTCGCCTCGGTGGACCGTGCACTCACCCGCATCGACTCGGCGATCATCGCGACACGTCGCGCTTCGTTCCCGCTACTCGGACTCGACCCGGAGGATCCCCGTGACTGAACAGTCCGATACCGAAGCTGCAGGCGGCGAGGCGAGCGGCCAGGCGCCGAAGACCGACCCCGCTCACACCTATCCCCATTCCTGGGTAGTCGATGTTCTCGCCTCCGACGGCGGAGCGGTGGCGTTGCGACCCATCGTTCCCGAAGACGCGGACAAGCTCGTCGAATTCCACGGCAAACTCTCCGAGCGCACCCGGTATCTGCGCTACTTCGGCCCGTACCCCACGATGTCGGCGCGCGACGTCAAGAACTTCACGACGGTCGACCACCACAACCGTGTGGCGTTCGTGATGATGCTCGGCGACGAGATCATCGCGGTGGGTCGATACGAGCGACTGCTCGACGTCGGTGACGGAAAGTCTGCCGAGGTCGCCTTCGTCGTCGCCGACGCACACCAGGGGCGCGGCCTCGGCCCGATCCTGCTCGAGTACCTGGCAGCGGCAGCGGCCGAGAACGGTCTGACGATGTTCGTCGCCGAGGTCCTCTCCGAGAACCGCAACATGGTGACGGTGTTCCGTGAGGCGGGGTATCAGGTGAGCCGCTCTTTCGACGGTGGCGTGCTGAGACTCGAATTCGCGATCGACCCGACGGAAGCGCTTGTTTCAGTACGCAATTCGCGTGAGCGGGCAGCTGAGGCCCGCAGCATGGGAAACGTGCTCAGCCCGCGATCGGTGGCGGTGATCGGCGCATCAGCGGACCCGGCCAAAGTGGGTAACGCGGTGTTGACCAACCTGCTGCGCGGCGGATTCACCGGACCGGTCTATCCCGTCAACGCGGAGCATCGTTCGGTACACGGCGTTCGGGCATATCCGACGGTTCGTGACATCCCCGACGACGTCGATCTCGCCGTCGTGGCTGTACCTGCAGAATCGATCAATTCGGTACTCGACGACTGCCTCGACAAGGGCGTCAAAGCGCTGGTGGTCGTCTCGTCGGGCTTCAGTGAGAGTGGTCCGGACGGGCGCTCGTCCGAACGCAAACTGGTCCATGCAGCGCGCGCTCACGGTATGCGCCTCATCGGCCCGAATGCGCTGGGTGTCGCGAACAACGACCCGGCGATTTCGTTGAATGCGACGCTCGCGCCGGTCTTGCCGGTGGCAGGCAACGTCGGCTTCTTCTGTCAGTCCGGCGCGCTCGGTATCGCCATTCTCGACGAAGCCGCTCGCAGCCGAATCGGATTGTCCGCCTTCGTTTCCGCCGGTAACCGTGCGGACGTCTCGGGTAACGACCTTCTGCAGTACTGGGATTCCGACCAGTCCACCGAAGTGGTCCTTCTCTATCTGGAGAGCTTCGGCAACCCACGGAAGTTCTCTCGCATCGCGCGTCGAGTTGCGCGGAAGAAGCCGATCGTCGCGGTGAAGAGCGGTCGGCACGCGGTTCCGCCGGTGCTCGCCGCCACCGGAGTCGAGATCGACGATTCGATCGTCCGCGCCCTCTTCGAACAGGCGGGCGTCATTCAGGTCGGGTCCATTTCACAATTGTTCGACTGCGCCTTGCTCTTCGGATACCAACCGTTGCCCGCCGGCCCACGGCTTGCGGTCATCGGCAACTCGACCGCGCTCGGTGTCCTTGCTGCGGACGCGGCCCGCAGTGAAGGTCTGCAGGTCAGCGACCCGGTCGACCTCGGCGCCCAGGCGAGTCCGGAACTGTTCGCCACTGCCGTGCGCGACGCTTTGGCGTCGTTCGACGTCGATGCCGTCATCGCCGTCTTCGTTCCTCCGGTAGCCATTCCGGTCGAGCCGTTCGCGAAAGCACTCAAGGACGCCGTCGCAGGCTCGGACAAGCCGATTCTCACCACGTTCCTCGCAGCTGAGGGTGTGCCGGACGTCCTGGCAGTTCGTGACGAAGTCGGTAACCCGACCCGCGGTTCGGTGCCGTCCTACCCGGGGCCGGAGCGTGCCGCCCTGGCGTTGGCGAGGGCTTGGCGATATGCGGAGTGGCGCAGCAAGCCTGCGTCGAAGGTGGTTCGTCCCGTGGGTATCGACTCCGAGCGAGCCCAGAAGATGGTGGCAGATTGGCTTGAAAACTCTCCTGGCCGTTGGCTTTCAGATGTGGAAGCGGCGGCGCTGCTCGAGTGTTACGGGGTCGCCGTCGTCGAATTCCGTTCGGTCCTGAGCGAAGACGAAGCAGTAGAGGCAGCGGATGCTGTCGGCTACCCGGTCGCGGTCAAGGCAACCGGCGAAATGTGGCGACACCGACCGGATCTGGGCGGCGTCAGGCTGGATCTGAGTGGACCGGAATCGGTGCGCCTCGCTTACCGAGATCTTGCGGCCGCGTCGGGTGAACCGCTGCTGCACGTGCAGAAAATGGCAACCAAGGGCATCGGATGTGTGGTTGGTGTCCAAGACGACCCGTCGTTCGGTTCGCTGATCTCGTTCGGGCTTGCCGGCGTGATCTCCGATCTCCTCGGTGACCGTGCCTATCGCGTACTGCCTCTCACCGAGGACGCTGCTACGGAATTGATCGACGCGCCCAAGGCCGCGCCGCTTCTCTCCGGATACCGCAACGCCGTTCCGGTCAACAAGGGTGCGTTGGTTGATCTGGTCCAGCGCATCTCGGCGCTGGCCGACGACATTCCCGAAGTCCGCGAACTGGCCTGTGAGCCGGTACTCGCTTCGGCTACCGGCGCGGAGATCACCGATTCACGTGTCCGAATCGGACCTGAGCCGAGCGCAATCGACCTGGGGCCCAGGCGGCTGCGGTAGACACAGCGAACAACACCGGCCACCGCACATTCCCGAGGGGGAGGGAAGTAGCAGTGGCCGGTGCTTTGTGCGGTGCGTCAGCGCGAGTGGTGTGGCGCGCTGACGCACGTGCTGTGTTGTTTGATCAGCTCGCGTAGGACCGCAGTTTCTCGGCGCGATCACCGACGCGGAGCTTGCCCATGACCTCACGCTCGATCTGACGAACCCGCTCACGCGAGAGGCCGAAGAGCTTGCCGATCTGATCGAGGGTGCGGGGCTGGCCGTCGTCGAGACCGTAGCGAAGTCGGATGACCTGCTGCTCCCGCTCGTCGAGCGTCCCGAGCACGCTGCGCACATCGCTGTGCAGCAGACCGGCGATGACGGCGTTCTCGGCCGAGGTCGCCTCGGAGTCTTCGATGAAATCGCCCAAGGGCGCTTCTTCGTCGTTGCCCACAGGCATGTCCAGGCTTACCGGGTCGCGGCTGTGGTCGAGCAGGTCGGCAATCTTGTGCGCCGGGATGCCCGACTCTTCGGCCAACTCGTCGTCCGTGGCTTCTCGCCCGAGCTGCTGGTGCAGTTCGCGCTTGATGCGGGCGAGCTTGTTGACCTGCTCCACGAGGTGGACTGGGAGCCGGATGGTGCGGCTCTGATCAGCCATTCCGCGGGTGATCGCCTGACGGATCCACCAGGTGGCGTACGTCGAGAACTTGAAGCCCTTGGCGTAGTCGAACTTCTCCATCGCACGGATGAGTCCGAGGTTGCCTTCTTGAATCAGATCGAGGAGCGGCATGCCGCGGCCGGTGTAGCGCTTGGCCAGCGACACGACGAGTCGCAGGTTCGCTTCCAGGAGGTGGCTACGTGCCGACTGTCCCTCGCGAACGATCGTTGCGAGATCCCTCTTCTTGGCGACTGTCAGGCGCTTTCCCGTGGCAAGGACGTGGCTGGCGTACAGCCCCGCTTCGATTCGCTTCGCCAGTTCGACCTCGTCTGCTGCTGTCAGCAGTGCAGTACGACCGATCCCGTTCAGGTAGACGCGGACCAGGTCTGCGGCCGGGCTCTGGGCGTCCAGATCTGCGGCGCTCGGACGAATGCGAGTAGTGGTGCTGGGGCTTGTCATGACTTGCCTCCCTATCGGCGGTCTCTCACACAGTTCAACGTGTGAGAGTTCCGGGAAAGTTCCCGTGCCGATTTCCGCTAAATCGCCGTGACCTGCAGTTATTTCCCAGTCGTCCTGAGAAGTTGCTGAGAACACAAAATCTGCAACTCACCGGGAACTCAGTTCGTGACGGGAAGCACCAACCCGTGTCGAACCAGCGAGACCATCATTGTGACGACGGCCTCACGTAGCTGGTCCGGGTCTTCGCCGTTCGCCGCGGCAAGAAGTTCGATCAATTCGTCGACCACCAGTCCATCCGCTCGGAGTCCGGCCAACAGCGCAGCACCGAGCTCGTCGATCTCGTGCTGCCAGTGCGGTCCGTTGCCGCGGTGCACACGCGTGACCACTTGTTGCCATCCCTCGTCACCGGGGAGGTAGACGCGTTCGAGAGCCGTGTCCGGATCGAGGACGAAGCGTTCCTCGAGGACGTCGTGTTCACGCAACCAGGCAAGACGGTCGAAGTAAGCGAGCGCCTCGGCCCCGAGCGGGTCCGAGAAGCCGTGCATGAGGTCCTCGGCCATCAGGTCGGTGGGGGAGGAGGTGCGGCGAAGGAACACGAAACCGAAGCCGACGCCCTCGACATCGGATTCTTCGAGGTGATCCAGCCAGGCGTTTGCTCTCGATGCCGTTTCCGGATCTCGCGGATCCTGCCCGCCGTCCTTGAGCCACGTGCCGACGTACAGAGCCGGATCCGCGACATCGCGCTGGACCACCCAGGCATCGACGCCGTGGGCCGGCAGCCACGACGCGATCCGCGACCGCCAGTCCTGCCCTTCGACGTGCACCCAGGACGCCAACAGAGCTGCCGTGCCGCCGGGGTTCAGGTAGTCGATCGATTGCGAGATCATCAATTCGCTCGCACCGTCGAGATCGAGGCCGGAATCGCGGTACGTGTGATGGACGCGTGCCTCGCCGACGACAAACGGCGGATTGGCGACCACCTGGTCGAAGGTTCGACCCTCGACGGGTTCGAACCAGGACCCTTGAAGGAGTTCGACGTCCAGTCCGTTGAGGGCCATGGTTGCTGCCGTGAGGTCGACAGCGCGTTGATTGATGTCGGTTGCGGTGACCGAATCGGCGTACGTGTTTGCGTGCAGGGCTTGGATGCCGCATCCCGTACCGAGGTCGAGCACGCTGCCGACCCTCGCGGTGGGCGTGGCCTGCAGCAAGGACAGTGACGCATGCCCGACGCCCAGCACATGATCGGCCGTGGCCTTCTTGGGACGGATTCCGCCGTCGAGATCCGAGATCACCCAACGATCGCCGTCGCCGACGTCGATGGGGCGAAGATCCACCGCGGCCCGCACGAGCGGATTCTCACTGTCGAAGTTCTCACCTTCGAGCAGACCGGCGTCGACGCACTGCGCGATTGTCAGCGGAGCCAGCGCCGCGGCGACGTCGCCCGCCGGGCAGTCATCGGCGAGAAGGAACAGTCTGATGAGAACGCCCAGGTCCCCGAGTTCTCGGGTGGCGCGGCGCACGGGCACCGGCTCACTTCGACCGAGAGCAGCGTGAACTTCGGGACCCAACGCCTCGAGCATGGTTCCGGTGTCGAATCGATTGCGAAGCAGAGCCTCACGCAGCGCAGGGGTGATGGACAGGAGCGTTTCGCTTCTCACCCTGTCATTCTCGCAGGCGGAACTTGTCAGCCTTCGATGGTGTGGTGCGTCGCGGATTCGATCTCGCCTGCGGTCTTCTTTCGTCCGTCGTATCGACTCGGTTCGTCCTTGGTGCGCGGTGGTCGGTCGTTGGCGATCAGGACGGCGATCCAGGGAAGCGGAATGGATGCACCGATGATGAGCATCGAGATCCAGGCGTTGGCCCAGATGCCGTACGCGATCGCCGCGAGGATCAACGCCGGGAACCGGAAGGACATGATGATCATGTACTTGCGCACTCGGGCTTTGTGCTGTTCTTCGACGGACTGCTGCGCTTCGGTGATCAGTACGGGATTGTCGGGAGTCCCGGCCTCGTCGGACCTGCCGAACGCGCCATTTCGTGCCATGACTCCACTGTTCCACTCTCGGCCGACAATTGCACACGACCCGTGGGTCGCACCGCTGTGACGGAGACGGCATTATTGGAGGGGTGAGCACTCAAACCAAGGAACGTCCCGACGTCTCCACCGACGAAACGACCGACGACGACACCCCGAAGTTCTTCCACTACGTGAAGAAGAACAAGATCGCCGAGAGCGCCGTCATGGGAACCCATGTCGTCGCGCTGTGCGGTGAGGTGTTTCCCGTGACGAAGTCCGCCAAGCCGGGATCACCGGTGTGCCCGGACTGCAAGAAGATTTACGAAGGACTCCGTAAGGGCGACTGACCTCGGGTCAGGCGAGCGGGAGTACTTCCGGAGCTCGGCGGATCGACAGCCTCGACGCAGTCGGCCGCCGGGCTCTTCGCGTCTGCGTGCGGTTCATCGCAGGGATCTTGGTCGACGCACGAGTTCTGGCGCGACCCCGATTGTCTGCTCTCGGTTTGTCTGCTGCGGGGCCGCCCGTACGAGGGGACCGTGGCCGGGTCCGCTTTGTCGCCCGAGATGCGGATCGGGCTGGTGGCCAGGTGCCAGGTCAGGTTGGTGACCGGACCGGTCTTTTCGTCGGTGTTCTGAGCCGCAAGCCACTCTCGCATCTGCTCCATCCGAGTGGCACGAGCGGGCCAGAACTCCTGAACCGTCGCGTTGAACTCGGCGCCGAGGACGACGGCAAAACCGAGGAAGAACGTGAAGAGCAGAAACGCGATCGGCGTTGCCAGTGCGCCGTACGTGTAGCCGGTGCTGGTGACGAATCCCAGGTACCAGCGCAATCCGGTGCTGGCGGCCATGAAGAACACACCGGCGACCAGGGCGCCCGCGAGCAGCCGATGCCACGGCAGCGACTTCGGCAGAGCGACCTTGTAGAGCGTCGTGAGGCCGATGATCACCAGCAGACCGACAGCGGGGTAGTAGAACGTGTCGACCAGATTCGATCCGACCACGTACCAGGAGGCCGGCAGTACTCGCCCGACGAGCGTCGGCCCCAGAGCTACCAGCGGCAGGATGAACACCGCCATCACCAGGAACATCACGTAGAGCAGCAGGGCGAAGATGCGCTGCCAGATGGGATTGCGGGCATCCTGCTGCCCGTGTGCTTCCACGATCGAGTCGACGAACGTACTGATCGCCGATGATCCCGCCCACAGGGACAGCAGGAAGCCCACGGAGATGATCTCCGGGCGTCCGCGCTGAAGGACGTCCGTCACCGTCGGGCGGATGATCTGGTCGACGACGCTTTCGCTGAAGATCGTTCCGCTGAACGTGACGATCTTGGATTCGATGATCTCGACGGTGTTGGGTCCGAACCACCCACCGATGTAGCCGATCATTCCCAGAAGGCCGAGCAGCAGGGGAGCAAGCGACAGCGTTTGCCAGAACGCGGCCGTAGCCGCCTTTCCGAAGATGGAATCGTCCCAGGCCTTGCTCAGGGTTCGACCGATCAACTGCCCGGTGCGGCGTAGCGGATGCCATCTGCGGTGGTGCAGATCACTTCCGCTCGACTTCTCGCCTCGCGCTTCACTCATGATGTCTCCAGCATCCCTGACGACACACCCGGTTGCCCAACCATGGCGCCGACGTGTCGCACATTTCTGAGACAATTCGCGTGCAGGTCGGCAGGATGCGAGAGAAGCGAAACCTCGCCGGCCGGAGTGAGAACGGCCATGAGTACGCGCTTCGAGTGCGGCTTTCGTCGGTGGCGGCGGCTAGGCTCGTCGCCGGACATTGATGAAAATTCGAGGAGCGCGAGACAACAGTGCGATTCCAGTGGAGGCGCGGCCTATGACGTCTGAGACCGTGGCAGCCGAGTTCGGCAAGTCGCCCGAACCCGCCGGAGCTCAATCCGCGGGAACCCAACCTGGCGCCCCTACCGGTTCCCTTCGTGCATGGCAGCGCCGTGCACTGACCAAATACCTTTCCAGCAGTCCGCGTGACTTTCTGGCGGTCGCAACGCCGGGAGCAGGTAAGACCACCTTCGCTCTGCGGGTAGCTTCGGAATTGCTCCGTGACCGGACGGTCGACCAGATAACCGTCGTGGCGCCGACCGAGCACCTCAAGCACCAGTGGGCGGAGTCCGCTCAGCGCTCCGGCCTCGCATTGGACTCGCGGTTCTCCAACTCGACTGGCCAGACCTCGAGTGACTATCACGGCGTCGTGCTGACCTACGCCCAGGTTGCCTCGCACCCGTCGAAGCATCGTGTGCGCACCGAGGGCCGCAAGACGCTGGTCATCCTCGACGAGATCCACCACGGCGGCGACGCCAAGAGCTGGGGCGACGCCATTCGTGAAGCTTTCGGCGACGCGACCAGGCGTCTCGCACTGACCGGAACCCCGTTCCGCAGTGACGACAGTGCCATTCCTTTTGTCGAGTACGAGCCGGACAAGGAAGGTCTGCTCCGCTCGAAAGCCGACCACTCCTACGGATATTCGGATGCCCTCAAGGACGGCGTGGTTCGCCCCGTCGTGTTTCTCGCCTACTCGGGCGAGGCACGGTGGCGAAACAACGCCGGCGAGGAATTCACCGCTCGACTCGGCGAGCCGCTGAGCGCCGAGCAGACGACTCGGGCCTGGCGTACGGCCTTGGACCCTGCCGGCGACTGGATTCCTGCCGTGCTGCAAGCAGCAGACACCCGTTTGGCGCAGCTGCGCAGTACCGGTATGCCCGATGCCGGCGGACTTGTCATCGCGACGGACCAGACAGTGGCCCGCGAGTACGCGAAGGCCCTGACCGCGATCACCGGCGAACAGCCGGCTGTCGTGCTGTCCGACGACCCCACCGCGTCCAAGCGAATCGCCGAATTCGGTGCGAGCGACCAGAAATGGATGGTCGCGGTCCGCATGGTGTCCGAGGGCGTCGACGTTCCCCGTCTGGCGGTCGGTGTGTACGCGACCAGCGCGTCGACTCCGCTGTACTTCGCTCAGGCGATCGGGCGCTTCGTACGTTCGCGTCGTAAGGGCGAAACTGCCAGCGTCTTCCTACCGTCGGTGCCGGTGCTTCTCGACCTTGCTGCACAGCTCGAGGCTCAGCGTGACCACGTACTCGGCAAGCCGCACCGTGAGAAGGACGGCCTCGAAGACGACCTGCTCGCCGATGCGAACAAGCAGAAGGACGAGCTGGGCGAGGAGGAGAAGGCGTTCACGTCCCTGGGCGCCGATGCCGAACTCGACCAGGTGATCTACGACGGATCATCCTTCGGTACCGCGACATTCGCCGGAAGTGACGAGGAAGCCGACTACCTCGGTCTCCCCGGTCTACTCGACGCCGATCAGATGCGGGCATTGCTGCGTCAACGCCAGCAGACACAGGTCGAGGCCAACTCGGCCAAGGCCGCCGCACCGCAACCCACGGCGGCAGTGGTATCCGATCGAGCGGCCACGGCAGATCAGCTCGGTGCGCTCCGCAAGGAGCTGAACGGGTTGGTGGCGATGAACGTTCACCGCACCGGCAAACCACACGGCATCATTCACGCGGAACTGCGCCGGGTGTGCGGCGGTCCGCCGACGGCCATCGCTACTGTCGATCAGCTGACCGAACGCATCGCGATTCTCCGCAGCTGGTAGCAGCCGATACCGGTCCCGCACGCTTCGCGTGCTTGCGGCCCCGGAACGGCAGAACGGGCGATCACAGTGACTGTGATCGCCCGTTCTGGCGTTCATGGCGCGCCTCGTGAAGAGGCCACCCCCGGCTGACAGGTCAGATTGCGGGTTCGCTTTCGGAGACGACGGCATTCATCTCGCGAAGTCGATCCGCGTGTTCGGTTGCGTGGTGTCCGCAGAAGAGAAGCTCGCCGCCGGTGGGAAGCACGGCGCGTACGCGTGCTCCGGCACCGCACCGGTCGCACCGGTCGGCAGCGGTCAACTGTGGGCTGGTCAGTGTTCCGGGCATGACTCCTCCGTACTGGCTTTGCGGCATTCGGGCCGCGTGCCTGGGGCCTGGTCCGCCGCGTCGGAATGGCGCGGTAGATCCACTCTTACAGACGTTTGGGGTTTACGGGTTGTTCCCGAAGGCGTTTCTTAGTGTTGTGTCTCACTGGAAATGCGCTGGGCAGGCATTCTCGGGTGAAGATTGTTCGCTGACAGCTGATTCGGATCGCCGACCTCAGCCCGATATTCTGGGCGGATGAACCCGGGACGCGAACCACTTGTCGACGAGAGCGTCGAGTTGCTCCACATGTGCACGCGCGAGGAGTGGGCGCGGGCACAACAGCTCGGTGAACGTATCCCCGACGGATTCGAGGCGGAGGGATTTGTCCACATGTCGACTCCGGCGCAAGTTCATCTCCCGGCCAATCGGATCTTTGCCGGCCGTGACGACATAGTCCTTCTGGCTATCGATCCGGCCTTGCTCGGCGGTCAGGTCAAGTACGAACCGGGTGTCCCCTCGGACCCGGAATCGATGCGATTCCCGCATCTGTACGCCCCGATTCCCGTCGCAGCCGTCACCGCTGTCGTCGAGTATTTTCCGGGCGAGAACGGCGTGTTTTCGCCGGTTCGGTAGGTCGCCGGTTGGCCGGTCGTGAACTGTGCCCCGCGGATTACGGCCCTCCCGCGATGCAGGTCACCGATCGGCGCTACCGTTGGTCTATGAACGTAGAAGTCACCCCACTACCGGGGATCGGGACGCGCAAGGATTTTGTTCTGTCTTCCGGTCGTCGCGTGGGTGTCGTCACCCATCGGGACGGTCATACCGACCTCATCGTTTCCAAGGCAGACGACCCTGACGCGTGTGCTGCCTCGCTGCCTCTGACCACCGAGGAAGCGGCAGCGCTCAGCAATCTCCTGGGTGCCCCACAGCTCGTTGCTCAGCTCGAGGAAGAGCACCGTGACCTTCCGGGCATTCGAACCAAACAGCTCTACATCAAGGACGGTTCTCGCTACGACGGACAGACCCTCGGGGACACCGGCATGCGCACGCGCACCGGAGTGTCCATCGTCGCCGTCATGCGCGCAGGACAGGTGAGCCCGTCTCCGAACCCCGACTTCACGTTCACCGGGGGAGACCTTCTCGTGGCAGTCGGAACGCCGGACGGTTTGGCTGCAGCGGCAAAAATCTTGGCCAACGGCTGACTGGCGCGTGGACACAACCACCCTCGCACTGATCGAACTCGGCGCGGTCTTCTTCGCGCTCGGACTGCTCGGACGGCTCGCTGCTCGCGTCGGCATGTCGCCCATCCCGTTCTACCTGATCGGCGGCCTGTGCTTCGGACAGGGCGGTTTCATCCAGCTCGGCGACATCGGCGAGTTCTCCCATCTGGCAAGTGAGATCGGGATCGTCCTGCTCTTGCTGCTGTTGGGGCTCGAATACACTGCGGCCGAGCTCGTCACCGGTCTCAAACGCTCGCGGGTAGCCGGCATCGTCGACATCGTCCTCAACGCCACCCCTGGCGCGGTTGTCGGCTTGATGCTCGGCTGGGGCGTCGTGGGGGCGACGGTCATGGCCGGCGTCACTTACATCTCGTCTTCGGGAATCATCGCCAAGGTGCTCAGCGACCTGGGGCGCCTCGGTAACCGCGAGACACCGGTCGTGCTGTCGATTCTGGTGTTCGAAGACCTGGCGATGGCGCTGTACCTGCCGATTCTGACCGCGATGCTCGCGGGCGTGAGCTTCATGGGCGGGCTCGAAGCGGTCGGGATCTCGTTGTTGGTCATCACCGTGGTTCTTGTCGTGGCCCTCCGATACGGACGGTACGTCTCCGCCCTCCTCGACAGTCCCGACAGTGAGACGCTCCTGCTCAAGCTGCTCGGTGCCGCACTGTTGGTCGCCGGCATCAGTTCGGCGATGCAGGTGTCGGCGGCTGTGGGCGCATTCCTCCTCGGAATCGCGATCTCGGGGTCGACGGCGCACAATGCCAGTCGCGTGCTCGAGCCCCTTCGAGATCTGTTCGCCGCAATGTTCTTCGTGGTCTTCGGTCTCAACACCGATCCCAGTTCCATTCCGCCAGTCCTCGGATGGGCCGCGATCCTGGCAGTGGTCACGGCGATCACGAAGCTGGTAACCGGCGCTTGGGCGGCCAGACGTCAGGGTGTCGCGCGAATGGGTCAGGCGCGCGCCGGTGCCGCTCTGATCGCCCGCGGTGAGTTCTCCATCATCATCGCAGGCCTCGCGGTGTCCGCAGGCGCCGTCGACGCCGAACTTGCCGCATTGGCAACTGCTTACGTGCTCCTGATGGCGGTCATCGGCCCGGTGGCGGCAAGAGTTATCGAACCGGTCGCCTCGTTGTACATCAAGGTTCGTACGAAGTCCTGATTGCGGTCCTATTCTGTCCGGATGTCGAACAGAATCGCCCGTCCCGCCGCGACCGCTCTGTGTGCGCTGATCATCTCGTGTGCACCGGTCCCGGCGCTCGCCGGTGGAATTCCCGCTCTCGACCACGCCGGACCCACAGCTGCGCAGGTTGCCGCGGATCGATCGCTACACCTCGAGGGTGCGTCGAACGCGCGTGACATCGGTGGCTACGACGCCGCGGACGGGCAGACCGTTCGGTGGGGGAAGGTATTTCGCTCGAATGCCCTCGACAAGCTGACACCGTCGGATCTCGCGTCGTTGAGCGAACGCGGAGTGGAATCGGTCGACGACTTCCGTACGGTCGTCGAACGAACGCTCTCGCAGGATCGCCTTCCGAACGGGGCGCGAAGCAACTGGTTCGACGTCATCGGAACCAACCCCGCCAACCTCCCGGCGCTGGTGGACATGCCGACGATGTACGCGTTGATGGTGACCGATCCGGGGGCGAGCCGCGCATTCCACGACGCGCTGGTGAACGTCGCGAACACCGACGGTTCAGTCCTCTACCACTGCTCGGCGGGCAAGGACCGTACCGGTTGGATGACCGCAGTTCTCCTGACCGTCCTCGGCGTGAGTCGCACCGACGTGAACGCCGATTACATGCTCAGCAATCAGTACCTCACCGGACCCCGCACGGGGAGCGCGTTCATCGACGGCGTCGAACAGTCTTGGCTGGACACGTCTTTCGCCACGGTGGATCGGGTGTACGGCAACTTCGACAACTACGTCCGGGACGGCCTTCAGTTGAGCGAGGACGATGTCGCACAACTCCGGGACACACTCTTGGTCTGAGGCGGCAAACGCACAAGAGCCGCTCTCCGGCGATCCGGAGAGCGGCTCTTGTGTGCATAGCTGGTGTGACTAGTCGAGGTAGTCGCGCAGAACCTGCGAACGCGACGGGTGGCGCAGCTTCGACATCGTCTTCGATTCGATCTGGCGGATACGCTCACGCGTGACGCCGTAGACCTGTCCGATTTCGTCTAAAGTCCTCGGCTGACCGTCGGTGAGACCGAAGCGGAGGCGAACCACGCCGGCTTCGCGCTCGGACAGCGTCTCGAGTACCGACTGCAGCTGATCCTGCAGCAAGGTGAACGAGACGGCATCGACTGCGACAACAGCTTCGGAGTCCTCGATGAAGTCACCGAGCTGGCTGTCGCCCTCGTCGCCGATGGTCTGGTCGAGAGAGATCGGCTCACGCGCGTACTGCTGGATTTCCAGCACCTTCTCCGGCGTGATGTCCATTTCCTTGGCGAGCTCTTCCGGCGTGGGCTCACGGCCCAGGTCCTGGAGCAGCTCACGCTGGATACGGCCGAGCTTGTTGATGACCTCGACCATGTGCACCGGGATACGGATGGTGCGAGCCTGGTCGGCCATTGCGCGGGTGATGGCCTGACGGATCCACCACGTGGCGTAGGTCGAGAACTTGTAACCCTTGGTGTAGTCGAACTTCTCGACTGCACGGATCAGACCGAGGTTGCCTTCCTGGATGAGGTCCAGGAACGCCATGCCGCGGCCCGTGTAGCGCTTGGCCAGCGAGACGACCAGGCGGAGGTTGGCCTCGAGGAGGTGGTTCTTGGCGCGGTTGCCGTCGCGGCAGATCCAGCTCATGTCGCGTCGCTGAGCCGCAGGCAACTTCTCGCCCTTGTCAGCGAGGTCCTGCATGATCTGCACGGCGTAGAGGCCGGCCTCGATGCGCTTGGCCAGTTCGACTTCCTCTTCGGCGTTGAGGAGTGCGACCTTGCCGATCTGCTTGAGGTAGGCGCGAACCGAGTCGGCGGACGCCGTCAGTTCGGCATCCTTGCGTGCCTGACGGAGAGCCTCGGACTCTTCCTCGTCCCAGACGAAGTCGCCGGAAGCCTTGTCCTTCTCGGACGGCTCTGCAGCGGTCTCTTCGTCTTCGCCGACTGCTACGACCTCGACGACATCGGACTCGACCTCGGCAAGGTCGCCGTCCGTGATGTCGATGTCTTCCAACTCGACATCGCCGTCTTCGGCGTCAGGATCGCCGGCCTTCTTGGGGCTGGCCTTCTTAGCTGCTGCCTTCTTGGCCGGAGCTTTCTTGGCCGGAGCTTTCTTTGCTGCTGCCTTCTTGGCGGGGGCCTTTTTCGCCGGAGCCTTCTTGGCTGCCGGAGCGGTGACGGTGGCCGCCTCCACGGCTGGAGATTGTGGCTCTGACTCTGATGGAGAATCAGCAGTCTGACGTGTATCGGTGGCTGCCACGTACGCCCTTTCGTGACGGTGTCGTGCGGCGTCACGCCAGAGTGGTGATCCGGCGGAGAGGTCAATGGTTGTTGGCCGGCGCGCAGCCGGACTTCACCATTGTAACGACTCTCAGGAAACTCTTACGTCACGGCGGGCCGTAACAGGTAGATTTTCCGCTTTTCACGTGCGGGTATTCTCATCCGGCGACGGAGGCCGGCCTAGCCAGTCCGACCGATGCGAGCGCAGCTCCGGCAATTCCGGCGGTGTTGAGAAGGGTGGCGGGGACGACCTTGGTGCGGTTGGTCAGATGCGGAATCCACTTCTCGTGCTTGCGGCTGATACCGCCTCCGGCGATGAAGAGATCTGGCCAGAGCAGGTTCTCGAAGGTGGTCAGAACTCGCGAGACCTCGACCGCCCACTCCTTGTAGCTCCAGTCCTTCTTCTCCTTCACCGACGACGCCGCCCGGTGCTCGGCTTCCTTGCCGTCGACCTCGAGGTGGCCGAACTCGGTGTTGGGCAACAGAACTCCGTTGTGCAGCACGGCAGATCCGATTCCGGTGCCGAAGGTCAACAAGATCACGACGCCGGAGGTGTCCTTGCCCGCTCCGAACGAGTCCTCGGCGATTCCGGCAGCGTCGGCGTCGTTGAGGACGGTGACCTCGCGCCCGCCCAGCGCCTTGCCGAACAGGGCGGCGGCGTCGGTGTCGATCCAGGACTTGTCGATGTTCGCGGCGCTTCGCGCGACGCCGCCGGTCACGACAGCGGGCAAGGTGATGCCGACCGGACCGGTCCACTTGGCCTGCTCGACGATCTCGGCGACAGTGCCCGCGATCGCATCGGGTGTGGACGGCTGCGGGGTCAGGATCTTGATGCGGTCACCGATCATTTCCCCGGTGCTCAGGTCGATCGTGCCGCCCTTGACGCCGCTGCCGCCGACGTCGATCCCGAAACCTGTGGTTGTCATCGTCCTGCGCTCCTGAGTGTCGAATTCGAGGTCACGATCTACCGTTGCAAACACTAACCCGAACGAGGACCCGGGCGCGTCCTCTCGAACCGCCCGCCTCGAGACGTTCGAGTGGTGCCCCTCGGTAGAGATGTGTTGCGATGGTCCGGTGCGCCCTTCAGAAAGAACGTTGCCCGACTTTTCCGCCGATTCTCTGGACCCCGCACAGTTGCGGGAAGTAGCCGTAGCCGTCGCCGAACGCGCAGCCGAACACGTCCGCTTGCGTCGGCCCGAGGTATTCGGCCTGGTGGGTTCCGGTGCCGCCGAGGGTGGTTCGGTTGCGGCGAAGAGCACGCCCACCGATCCCGTCACGGTTGTCGATACCGAAACCGAACAGGTGATTCGCGACCTTCTGGCGCAATGGCGGCCTGCAGATTCGATCCTGGGTGAGGAAGGTGGCGGAGACACCGACGATTCCGCGGGAGTTCGGTGGGTTGTCGATCCCATCGACGGCACGGTGAATTTTCTCTACGGAATCCCCGCGTTCGCCATCTCGGTGGCCGTACAGATCGACGGGGTCTCGGTAGCCGGGGCTGTCGTCGACGTGTCGTTGGAAACCACGTACGCCGCGCATCGGGGCGGCGGTGCAACCATGACCACGGCCGACGGCGTCGTCAGCGACCTGCAAGCCAATGAGGTGACCGAGCTGTCAATGGCGCTGTTGGCCACCGGCTTCGGTTACGGAGCGGATCGCCGGAAGGTGCAGGGCACGTTGATCGGGCAGATCCTGCCGCAGGTTCGCGACATCCGACGCATCGGTTCGGCGGCTTTGGATCTGTGCATGGTTGCCACCGGCCGGGTCGACGCTCACTTCGAACACGGACTGAGTCCATGGGACTGGGCAGCCGGCTCCTTGATCGCTTCCGAAGCGGGCGCCGTCATCAACGTCCCGGCGCCCAATTCCACGTCGGCCGACGGCGATGTCGTTTACGCAGTCGCTCCGGCGATCGCCGAGCAGTTCGCGCACATGCTCAGTTCGATCGGCGCAGATCAGCCGATTCCGAGCTGAGGCCTGTCAGCATCGCGCCGTGCGCGCTGCTTTGAGCAGTGCGATGTCCATCGGAGCGACTTCGGCGTTTGCGGGCTGCTCGGCCAGAGCATGCAGGATCGCGGTAGCGTCGGTGTTGGGGGTCAGGGCGCCCTTGTTGTAGGTGCCGAGAGCCAGGTCGACGGTGTCGTCGCCGCGGCCGTCCTGGACCAGTTCGGCGCAGGGGGCGACCAGCCAGACGGAACTGGCGGCGGCGAGGCCGTTCGCTCCGAATCGGATCTGACCCTGGCACTCCATGTTCTGGTCGACGTAGACGGGGTCGTTTCCGACCTGGACGTCCGGCGCGCTGGAGAAGCCGAACTCGCTCAGTTGCGCTGCCACCTGGGCCGCCTGACCGTGTTCACCGTTGGCGTTGAACACACGAACCTTGGTGGCGGCGAGGGGAGCGGGATCCACGTCGAGCAGCTTCGAGCGGTCGACGACGGTTCCCAGCGGTAGTGGCGCCGCTGCCGAAGGATCGGACGAAGGTTGCGGCAGGTTGCAGGCGACGGTGTCACTGACTTCCGCCTCGGCGCTCAGGATGCGGACCCACAAGACACTGCCGATCAATGCGAGTACCGCGAACACGGCGATCACCGGCCACGCGCGCCGACGGCGGAACGGACGTCCCTGGTCATCGGTAGAGCTGCCTTCGGTGATCAGAGAAACCACGGTATCCCTCGACTTTCTTGACGAAACTTCTACTTCGCCATCGGGCCGAGCGGCGCCGGCATGACGTTCGGTGCCTACCTTAGAGGGCCTGTGTGACGAGACAGCCGAAGCGAGGCTCGACGCGTCGAGTCCTTGTCGATTGCGAAACGGCAGTTGGCCGATTACCGGCCTGTTTCTACCCGGATTCGGCCCGAAAACATCGTGGAAAGGTCACAGCTTGCTCTTGCCTTGGTGACAATTCGCAGTCATTTTTCGGAAATTTCCGATTCGGTTACTACTTTCGTGCTCACGTCGGCTACTGTCTGGCGGCCCAGGTCGTTCAACTGGGCATCGGCCGGACGCCGAAATGACAACCAAATGAGGCGCAGATCACGTTCTCGGAAGGAACTTCCGGGCACTAATTCCAGTCCTGCAGCGTTATGCAGCGACAGGGAATGATCTGGATGCCACGGCGGTTTCCATGCGCATCAAGGATCTACCGGATTCTCGGCGCACACGGGACCGGGATACACGAAGAGGATGGGGTAGACGAGATGGCAACTGACTACGACGCACCGAGGCGTACAGAGTCCGACGAGGTTTCGGAGGACTCGCTCGAGGAGCTGAAGGCGCGACGCAACGAAGCGCAGTCAGCCGTCGTCGACATCGACGAGACGGACACCGCGGAGTCCTTCGAGCTGCCGGGTGCCGACCTTTCCGGCGAGGAACTCTCGGTTCGAGTTGTTCCGAAGCAGGCAGACGAGTTCACGTGTTCGAGCTGCTTCCTGGTTCATCACCGCAGCCGCCTGGCCAGTGATGCCAACGGACAGCTCGTATGCATGGACTGCGCTGCCTGATCTCCCTTCCCGGTGGTCGACCCGTCAGCGCGAGGGTCGACCAAGGGTCGGGAAGTACTGCTTTGCTGTGACCGCGCTGGTCAGAGATCCAGCGCAGCCAGCAGATCAGCGGGACGACGTGTGCTCACCAACCAGTACGGCGTGGGATCCTCCGGGTCGTCGAGCACGATCAACACCATTGTCTTGACCCATGGGCGATGCTGGACGAACGCCGACGGATCGAGTTGGCGCCCCATCGCAGCACTCTTCGCGGAAGCCGGCACTGCTGCCGCCCGTGAAATCAATTCGACCGGCAGGTGGGCTCTACCCACGTGCAGTTCCTTCACCCCTGCTGTCTCCACTACCTCGACGCGCATCCGGCTGAGCCAGAATGCCGCCCAGATCGGGATCGGGAGTAGTACGACGTACGCCAGGTACGAGAGAAGCCCCGGGCGGCCCATGTGGACCTCGGCCGCGAGGAGTCCGGCTACGGCCAACCCGGCGATCCACCACCAGATCGGCACCCACAGGCGCTCGGAGTACAGCGTCGTGGACGGGGGCGTTGTGGTGGCGACGTCAGGTCGAGATGTTTCGGGCACCTGTCAAGGATAGTCCGTCGCTACGAGTAGTCTTGGCCCACGTGAGCGACCATCTCTCCATCGCCTTGAAGCGACTGGATCCAGACCTGCCCGTTCCACAGCGTGCGCATCCCGGAGATGCGGGTGTGGATCTGTGCTCCACCAGCGACGTCACCATCGAACCCGGCCACCGAACACTGGTCGGAACGGGGATCGCGATCGCTTTGCCGGTGGGCACCGTCGGGTTGATCCATCCGCGTTCCGGACTCGCCGCCAAATCGGGACTGTCGATCGTGAATGCGCCCGGAACCGTGGACGCGGGATACCGGGGCGAACTCAAGGTCTGCTTGATCAATCTCGATCCGGCCACAGCCATCGACATCCGCCGCGGTGACCGAATCGCTCAGCTCGTGGTTCAACGAGTCGAACTTCCGGTTTTCGAGGAAGTCGAATCGCTGGACGACACGACCAGAGGAACCGGAGGCTACGGTTCCAGCGGCGGGCACGCGATACTCGATACCGATGCGCCTGGCGCGGTAGTCGGAGAGGGAGTCTGAATCATGTTCGGACGCAAGAAGAAGACAGATGTCGACGAGGAAACCACCAGCTTCTTCGGTGACGAGGACGACGAGTCGGTGGAGATCGACGAGGTCGAAGACGATCTCGAAGTCACCGGCGACGAGTTCGGTGACGAATCGGAAGGCCCTTACGACATCTCGGAGATCGATTCCGACGATCCGACGGCAGGCCGTGACGGTCAGCGTCTTGATCTCGGTTCCGTTCTGGTGCCGATGCCGACCGGCGGGCAGTTGCAGGTCGAGATGGCGCCCAACGGTTCGCCGCAGGCCGTGCATCTGGTCACCGAGCACGGCCGCATCACGGTTGCTGCCTACGCCGCCCCGAAATCGCCCGGTCAGTGGCGTGAGGTCGTTGCCGAGCTCGCGCAGTCGCTTCGCGACGACAATTCCGCGGTGAGCGTCGAGAACGGCCCGTGGGGCCGTGAACTGGCTGCTGTGACGGCCAACATGGACCTGCGGTTCATCGGCGTCGACGGTCCCCGGTGGATGGTGCGCTGCGTGGTCGCGGGTCCGAGTGGATCCACCGCCGCGAACGCCCCTCTGGTGGCAATCGCACGGGACATCTTGCGTGACACCGTCGTCAACCGAGGATCAGAGCCGCATCCGGTGCGGACACCGCTGCCCGTGGTGCTCCCGCAGGTGCTCGCCGAGCAGTTGGCGGCCGCACACGAGCAGCAGTTGGCGGCAGCGCAGCAGCAACAGGTCGCCGCCCAGCAGCAACAGCAGTCAGCACCGCCCGCTCCGCCGGCACCTCCAGCACGGCCGACCCCGCCGCCTCGTAGCGGCGAATCCGGTTCTGCCATGCAGCAATTGGGTCAGTAACAGGATTTTCTTCAGGCGCTCGCGGTGGTATCGGATTCGATCGCCGCGAGCGCTTTGATGCAGGTGGACCCGAGAACCGCGGGGTCGCGCCCGATCATGTCGAGCGTCGTCGTGGCGACTGCGCCGCGGGGGAGTGAAGCCGCCCAGGCCTGCGCCACTGACGCGGGATGAACCGGATCGTCCACCGCCGACGCAATGCCGACCGGAACGCCTACCGCGCGTAGCGCGCTCTCGCCGAGTGAGTGGTACGACGCCGCCTCGTCGAGCGCAGCCGGGAGATCGGGCCACTGAGAGCGCCAGGAGCGCTCGAGTTCGGCTCCGAGCCACGCCGGACTCGACGCGAGCATCGCAGCGATCACCGACTCCAAGCCTTCGGAGCGCAGTTGCCCGGCGGTGAACCGCGCGCTCGCTGCTGCGGGGGCGTCGTCGGCCGAGCCCGTCCAGGCCGGAAGCGCTGCCAACACACTCACGGTTCGATCGGGATTGTCGGCGGCCCACTGGAGTGCAACGGCCGCTCCGATCGAGACCCCTCCGACGATGATTCGGCCGTGCGTGTCCGCGGCTCTGTCCATCGCGTCCAGATAGCCGTCCACGACACGCCGAGGGTCCGGTTCAATTGCGACGATGCGCACACCCAGAGCCTCCAGCGGCGCCCGGAATGCTCGGTCCGCGAAGTGGGCGTCAGAGCCTGTACCTGGGAGAACGACGGCAACGGTCGCCAATTCCGAGTTCTGCATCTCTTGATCTTGCCCGGTGCCCCCGAGACGCGGACTGACCGGTGTGGTTACACGCTCGTAATGGGTCTACAGTGGCGATCACACAGCCCTTCACGTGACGCGAAACCCTTGCGTCACACATGTTCGCAGGAGCGCGCAATGGCACCCGCCGCCGCAGGATATTTTCGTCGACTGACCCAGCGTCTGACCGAGGACGTCGACCAGTTGGACGCCCAGGAGATGGCCGAGTCCAACAAGGCTTCCGGAGGTCAGAAGGCATGCGATTGTCGTCGCGGTGAAGAAGTCACGATGGTGGGCCGACTCCGCAGCGTCGACGCGTGTCCCAAGTCGGGAAATGCCAGTATCGAGGCCGAGTTCTTCGATGGCACCGAGGTGATCAATCTCGTCTGGATCGGGCGTCGCCGGATCCCGGGAATCGAGACCGGTAAGACCCTGCTGATCCGCGGTCGTGTGGGCGAGCGCGACGGTCGCAAGGCGATCTTCAACCCTTACTACGAACTGCGCGGCGAATAGGCGCGTTTCCCGCATTTACCGTGCAACTCGGTGACTGTGGCACCCTCGACAGGTGACTGAAACACAACAGCGATCGGTAATCGACCAACTCGGCGGGCTGAGTGGTCTGATCTATTCGTCTTTGCCGATTCTGATTTTTGTCCCGGTCAACAGCATCTGGAATCTCACCGCGGCAATCTGGGCCGCATTGGGCGTCGCTGTCGCTATCGCGGCCTGGCGCCTCTTCCGCAAGGATTCACTCCAACCCGCTATTTCCGGTTTTCTCGGAGTCGGAGTTTCCGCATTCATCGCCTACCGCACCGGCGACGCCAAAGGATATTTCCTCTTCGGTATCTACACGAGCCTCGCCTACGGTGCGGTCTTCCTGATTTCGATCCTCGTACGCTGGCCCCTCGTCGGAATCATCTGGGGTTATCTCAACGGGCACGGCAATCTCTGGCGCAAGCACAGCTCCGCCGTCCGGCTCTACGACGTCGCGACGGCAGCGTGGGCGTTGGTCTTCGGTGCGCGGTATCTCGTTCAGTCACAGCTCTACGACACCGACCACACCGGATGGCTCGCAGTCGCGCGTATCGGCATGGGTTGGCCGTTGACCGGTTTGGTGCTGCTCGTGACGGTCTGGGCTGTGCGTAAGGCCGATCGCATCGTCGAGCCTGAACCGGTTGTGGAGCCCGAAAGCAGCGAGCCCACCGCCACGGACGCAGGGTCCGAAGAGGTGGGCTCGGTGAATCTGACGAAGCCGCGCGAAGACCGAGATCTCAGCTGATCAGGTCCTGGTACTCGGGGTGCTTGTCGAGGAACTTCACGACGTACGGGCACACCGGATGAACCTTGAGGCCGCGTGCTCGTAGGTCGTCCAGAGCCTGGCGGACGAGAACCCCGGCCAACCCGAAACCTTCGAAGGCGGGATAGATCTCGGTGTGGTTGAACGAGACGACGTCACCGGAGGTGGTGTAGTCCTCGATCCCGGCGAGGTCGCCGTCGGCATGGATCTCGTACCGGCTCTGGGCCGGATTGTCGGTGACTACGGTGTTTTCGGGCGCTTGTGCCATGTGATTCCCTTTCGTCGTCAGTGTGTTCGTCGGTCAATTCTCCAGGCGGAGTGCAACGCGCAACTGATCCTCGGCGTCGACGGCCGCAACGAAGAGCAGTTCGTCCCCGCCTTCGATGGGATCGTCCATCTGCGGGACGATCACGCGTCCGCCACGCAGGATGGTGACCAGTGCGCAGTCTCGCGGAAGTTCGAGTTTCTTGACGGCTTTTCCGGCAAGAGGTGTGTTGTCGGGCAACGTGATCTCGACGAGGTTGGCCTGTCCCTGCCGCAGTGTCATCAGTTTGACCAGGTCACCGACCGAGACGGCCTCTTCGACGAGCGAAGCGAGCATCCGCGGTGTCGAGACGGCGACGTCCACGCCCCAGGACTCGTCGAAGAGCCACTCGTTGCGGGGATCGTTGACGCGGGCGACAACTCGGCGAACACCGAACTCGGTTTTCGCGAGCAGACTGAGGACCAGGTTTGCCTTGTCGTCTCCGGTCGCGGCAATCACGACCTCGTACGACTCCATCGACGCGTCCTCAAGTCTGCTGAGTTCGCAGGCGTCCGCGTGCACCCACTTCGCCTCGGGCACCGACTCCGGTTCGATGTGATCGAGTTTGCGTTCGATCAGCATGACATCATGTGAGCTTCGAATCAGCTCTCGCGCAATGGAACGGCCTACGGCGCCGGCTCCGGCGATGGCGACCTTCATCGAGAACTTCCAATCACGTTGTAGTGCAACACAGTCGCAGTCTTGTTGTGGGGGGCGGCGTACGGATCAGTCATCTGCGGCCTCCCTCAGTCGTCGCTCGGCGGCGGGTTGCCGGCCAGTGCGACAGCTTCGGCGACGGTTCCCGACACGGCGGCGATGTAGACCTGATCGTCGGCCTGGATGACAGTCTTGCGGTCGGGGAGAATGCCGGTCCCGAAGCGGATGATGAAGGCGACTCTCGAACTGGTCGCGCCCTCGAGGAGTGCGATCGGCTTGCCCGCCCAATCCTCGTGCAGGGCAAGTTCGGTGATGGCGACAGTGCCCGAAGGATCGCGCCACTTCGCAGTCTGACTTTCCTTGGTCAACGTGTGCAGGAAACGATCCGTCGACCACGGCACGGTGGCGACCGTGGGAATGCCGAGTCGCTCGTAAACAGCGGCACGCTTGGCGTCGTAAATACGTGCGACGACGCGTTCGACGCCGAAAGTCTCGCGTGCGACTCGCGCTGCGATGATGTTGGAATTGTCTCCCGAGGACACCGCGGCAAAGGCGTCGGCCCGCTCGATTCCCGCCCGGACCAGCACGTCACGGTCGAACCCCATTCCCAGAACCTTGGTTCCCGGGAAGTCGAGATCGAGACGCAGAAACGCACTCTGATCGCGGTCGATGACGGCGACCTCATGTCCGATCCTGGTCAGAGACGCGGCGAGGGAAGAACCCACTCGACCGCACCCCATGATGACGACATACACGCCCTACTCCGTTCATGGACCCTCATGGCGCGATTGCACGCCGAATCGAACGGTACAGCCCCTCACGGGAAGAGCAAGTACAACGGTCGCTCGCGTGCCGGTTGTCACGACAAAAGGTGAAGTTGGGGCTCTGATGACTCCGAATCGGGCGAGACGGCTTACGCTTTGCACGTGTCTAAGCTCTCGACCGCTACCAAGCGGCTCCTGCTCGGTCGGCCGTTCCGAAGCGACAAACTCGGGCACACGCTGCTACCCAAGCGAATTGCACTACCGGTCTTCGCGTCCGACGCGATGTCGTCCGTCGCGTATGCCCCCGAAGAAATCTTCCTGGTTCTCTCCGTCGCGGGTATTTCCGCGTATGCGTACACCCCGTGGATCGGATTGTCCGTCGCCATCGTCATGGCTGTGGTGGTGGCGAGCTACCGCCAGAACGTCCACGCATACCCCTCCGGTGGCGGCGACTACGAGGTCGCGACGGTCAACCTCGGCCCGACCGCCGGTCTGACCGTCGGTAGTGCGCTGATGGTCGACTACGTGCTGACGGTCGCCGTGTCGATCTCGTCGGCGGCGTCGAACATCGGCTCGGCTCTGCCGTTCGTCGCGCAGCACAAGGTGTTGTTCGCGGTTGCGGCGATCGTGTTGCTGACCGCGGTCAACCTTCGCGGTATCCGTGAATCGGGGACCGCGTTCGCAATTCCGACCTACGCATTCATCGTCGGCATGTTCCTGATGCTCGGGTGGGGATTCTTCCGGATCTACGTCCTCGGTGAGGATGTGCACGCGGAATCGTCGTCGTTCACGCTCAACGCCGAGGATTCGCATCTGTACGGAATTGCCTTCGCGTTCCTGATCGCCCGCGCATTCTCCTCGGGCTGTGCCGCACTGACCGGCGTCGAGGCCATCAGCAACGGCGTACCGGCGTTCCAGAAGCCGAAGTCGCGCAACGCTGCCACGACCTTGCTGCTGCTCGGGTCGATCGCCATCGTCCTGCTGATGGGCATCATCATCCTGGCTCAGAAGATCGGCATCGTCTACGCACACAATCCGCAGGAACAGCTGGTCGGAGCGCCGGAGGGCTACCATCAGAAGACCTTGATCGCGCAGATCGCCGAAGCCGTGTTCAGTGGTTTCCCGATCGGTTTCTTCTTCATGGCGATCGTCACGGCACTGATCCTGGTTCTGGCCGCGAACACCGCGTTCAACGGCTTTCCGGTACTCGGATCGATCCTGGCGCAGGATCGGTACCTACCGCGTCAGCTGCACACGCGCGGCGACCGACTGGCATTCAGCAACGGAATCCTCTTCCTCTCCGGTGCTGCCATCGCATTCGTCGTGGTGTTCGGCGCCGAGGTCACCAAGCTCATCCAGTTGTACATCGTCGGCGTCTTCGTCTCGTTCGTGCTCAGCCAGACGGGCATGATCAAGCACTGGACTCGGCATCTGAAGTCCGAGACCGACAAGGCGCAGCGGGCCCGTATGCAGCGCTCGCGAGTGATCAATTCGATCGGTCTGGCAATGACCGCCACCGTCTTGATCATCGTTCTGATCACCAAGTTCGCTGCCGGCGCATGGATCGCCATCGTCGCGATGGTCGCGATCTTCATCGTGATGAAGATGATCCGCAAGCACTACGACAGCGTCGCAGCCGAGCTCGAGGAGCAGGAGTGGGACGGCGTACTGCCCAGCCGCACGCACTCGATCGTGCTCGTCTCGAAGTTGCACATGCCGACGATGCGAGCTCTCGCCTACGCGCGAGCAACGCGACCGGACACCCTCGAAGCCATCACGGTCAACGTCGACGAGCCCGACACCCGTGCACTCGTGCGTGAGTGGGAGAAGAGCGACGTGACGGTTCCGCTCAAGGTGATCGAGTCGCCGTACCGCGAAATCACCAAGCCGGTTCTCGATTACGTCAAGCGTGTACGACGCGATGCTCCGCGTGACGTCGTCACCGTCTTCATTCCCGAGTACGTCGTCGGACACTGGTGGGAGCAGATCCTGCACAATCAGAGCGCGCTTCGTCTGAAGAGTCGTCTGCTTTTCCAGCCCGGCGTGATGGTGACCAGCGTTCCGTGGCAGCTGAGTTCGTCGGCAAAGGCAAAGCCGCTCGACATCGAGAAGACCGCAGGTGCGACGCGTCGTGGTTACGACACCGGCGAGAAATGATCACCGGCGAAAAATGATCGGCAACATCGAAATGGCAGGCGTAGTTCGTTGAGTGAGAATTGGACCGGACAGACCTTCGAGGTCGATCTGGGCAACCCCGGTCACGGCGGGTTCGTCGTCGCCCGGCACGAGGGGCGGGTCGTGTTCGTCCGTCACGGTTTGCCAGGGGAGCGGGCGCTGGTCCGGGTGACCGAGGACAAGGGCGGATCGTTCTGCCGCGCCGACGCGATCACCGTTCTCGACGCTTCTCCGCATCGGATCGATCCGACATGCCCGATCTCCGGCCCGGGCGGGGCGGGCTGCTGCGACTACTCGCACGCGGATCTGAGCGTCCAACGTGAGATGAAGACCTCGGTCGTGCGGGAGCAGCTTCTGCGACTGGCTCGTGTCGAATCGGACGTCGAGGTAGAGGAACTGCCCGGAACCGGAGGCGGAACGGGTTGGCGCACGCGAGTCCGGTTGGCGGTGGACGGGCACGGTGTCGCCGGATACCACGCGTACCGCAGCAACCGGATCGTCACAGACCTGCGGTGCACCCAGATCGATCAGAGCGCGTACGACGGTCTCGGCGGTGCGCAGTGGGCGCCAGGTAGCGAGCTGCAGGTCGTTCTCGACGCTGCGGGCGAGCGGCACGTCGTGGAAATCGCGGCACCCGCGGTGTCCAAGACGGGACGGCGGACGCCCGGGCGACGCGGCGCGATGGCACGCCGAGCGGCAAGCGGCGGCCCGCGAAAGACCCGAGTTGCCATCGGATCGGACACAGTGACCGAGCGCGTCGGCAGTCGAGAATGGGCGCTGGCCGCGACCGGTTTCTGGCAGGCCCATCGCGGCGCTGCGGCCGCGTACTCACAGGTGGTCGGGGAGTGGGCCGGAGCCGCTACCGCGGACACGGCCTGGGATCTCTACGGCGGTGTCGGCGTGTTCGCAGCTGTGCTCGCCGAGCTTGTCGGGCCGTCCGGCGTGGTGGAGTCCGTCGAATCTTCGGCGCGTGCAGTCGCGGACGGGCAGGCAGCGCTGTCCGATCTCGGTCAGGTGCGCTTCCACAGCGCCCGCGTCGAGAACATCATCGCGGATCTGGAGCGTTCGCCTGCTGTCGTCGTGCTCGACCCGCCACGTGCGGGGGCCGGCCGTCCGGTCGTGGAAGCTCTCGCCTCAACGGGCGCTGAGCGGATAGTCCACATCGGGTGCGACCCGGCGTCGTTCGGTCGCGATATCGGCCTCTACCTGGAGCAGGGCTTCAGAATCGGTGGCCTCCGGGCGTTCGACGCGTTCCCCCAGACTCACCACATGGAGTGCATCGCGCTCCTCGAACGCTGAGACGTCCCGAAATCTTTCCCTGAAACGGTGTGACGCTTCTCGCGTTCACAACAGTTGCTTGCATTACGCAACTAATCGTATAGTTTCGTTCTGCAAGTAGTTTTCCGTTTTCAAGTCACGGCTCGTTCGGGCCACTCGAATTCAGGGGTAGGCAATGTCGGTACAGCCGGAGACGGCCCAAGCGCTCGTCGACACGATCTTCATGTTCGGCAGATCGCTGCGAGCCGCGGTCACCACCGGTGCAGACAGCCTGCTGCCGCCTGCGCTGGTCAGTGTGTTGTTCATGCTGGCGGCGCGTGGGGAGTGCCGACAGAACGAATTGGCCGTCGATCTGTGTGTCAGTCAGTCGTCGCTCAGCCGACAAATGTCGGATCTGGTCGACGCTGGGTATGTCGAGAGAAATCCCGATCCGGCTGACAAGCGGGCGTTCCGCATCCGAGTATCGGAAGAGGGACACGACGTTTTACGGAGAACCACGCAGCGGCGTGCGGCGCGTTTGCGCAACATGCTCGAAGACTGGAGCCAGGAAGAGGCCATGGCCGCAGTGACATCGCTGCAACGTCTCAACGAGACGTTCGGCGCATCGAATCGGCAGGCCTCACCGGCAGTTCCGCACACGGGCGTAGAAAGTATTGGGAGATAAGGCACATGGCAGCAACAGTAGGAGAAACCCGGGCAAGTACCGGAGGTGACGGATCGGCTCGCGAAGCGGGCGCGATGACTCACCGCGAAATTCTCGAAGCACTCACCGGACTCATCGCAGCGCTGTTCACCGCGCTGCTCAGTAGCACCATCGTTTCCACAGCGCTTCCCACGATCATCGGTGAACTGCACGGAACTCAGACGCAGTACGCCTGGATTATCACGACAGCGTTGCTCGCCACCGCGGCGTCGACGCCGATCTGGGGCAAGCTTGCCGACCTCTACAACAAGAAGGTCCTGGTCCAGACCGCGATCGTCATCTTCGTGATCGGCTCGGTCATCGCCGGCGCGGCGCACAACGTTCCGTTGCTGCTCGGTGCGCGTGTCATCCAGGGCATCGGTATGGGCGGTCTGACCGCTCTCGTCGTAGCCATCATCGGCACGATCATCCCGCCGCGAGATCGCGGTCGCTACTCCGGATACATGGGTGCGGCCATGGCCGTCTCGATGTCCGGTGGACCGATCCTCGGCGGCGTCCTCGTGGACACTGCCGGCTGGCGCTGGTGCTTCTACGTATGTGTTCCGCTGGCAGTCATCGCATTGTTCCTGCTTCAGCGCACACTGCACGTCGAGACCGTGAAGAAGGACAACGTCTCCATCGACTGGATGGGCGCCACCTTGCTCACCGCCGGTGTCAGCGTCCTACTGATCTGGGTTTCGTTTGCCGGTCAGGACGACTACTACGCCTGGTTCTCGAAGGAGTCGGCCTTCTTCGTCATCGGTGGTCTGGCCCTGCTCGGCCTGACGATGTTCGTCGAATCCAAGGTCAAGGATCCGATCCTGCCGATCAAGATCATCACCGAGCGCACCACGGCTCTCGCGATCATCGCCTCGATCGCAGTTGGTGTCGGCCTCTTCGGCGCGACGACGTTCCTGACGCAGTACTTCCAGACCGCACGCGGATTCGATCCCACCGAAGCCGGATTGCTCACCATTCCGATGGTCGCAGGCATGCTCGTCGCCTCGGTCGGCTCGGGCCAGCTGATCACCAAGTTCGGTCAGTGGAAGCCCTTCATCGTCGCCGGCGCAGTTCTGCTGCTGGTCGGTTTCGGGCTGCTGTCGACGATCGACCACGCAACCAGCCTCTGGACCATCGGAATCTTCATCGCCATCGTGGGTCTCGGTACCGGCATGCTGATGCAGAACATCGTGCTCGCCGTGCAGAACACGGTCAGCGTCGAGAACATCGGCGCGGCCAGCAGTATCGTGGCGTTCTTCCGCACCTTCGGCGGCGCGATCGGCGTGTCGGTGCTCGGTTCGATTCTTGCGACCCGCGTCAAGACACTGACAGTCGATTCGGTCTCCACCTTGCCGCCCGAGCAGCAGGCAGTAGCTGGCAAGAGCCTCCAGGACGGCCTCGACCTGAGCAATATGCCTGACTTCGTCTCGCAGATCGTTCGGTTCGCCTACGGCGACGCAACAGGACGGATCTTCCTGGTCGCAGCGGTCGTCGCCGTGGTCACGCTCGTGTCGGTCATCTTCATCCCGAACCGTCCGTTGCGCACCACCATCGACATGGCAACCCCCGACGCCGAGCAGAAGTTCGAAGAAGAACGCGAAGAGAAGAACGAGGAGAAGAACCTCACTCGCTGATCCGCAAGCCCGGCTGGTCTACTGCCGGCCGCGTCTTCTGAATTACTGTTGTCACGCCATAGCCCATCGAACGCGGACCGAGATCGATTCTTCGATCTCTCCGCGTTCGACGGCTATCGGGGCCGAATCCGCTTTCATCGCCGCGACACGTCCGCGCATCGGCACGATCTGGTCGAAGTCCTCGAGCACCTCGAGGACTTCGACCAGATCTTTGTCTGCCAGGTCTGCGAACTGTCTGGCCTTCGATTCGGCTGCCGTCCAGGCCAATTCGCGTGCTCTTGTCGCCAGATCGCTGCGGTCGTCGAGATCGAACTCCAGTCCGTCGAGCCGAATCGCGTCGCCACCCACCGATACACATGCCGCGATGACGGCAGCGGGGGAGTTCGCCGCTTCCGGCTCCAGCTCTCGCAGTACGACTCGGAAAGTTGTCGATGCCGTGAATCCTGTTGTCTCCTGGCGGCCTCCGTCGCTCCACTGAGTCTGCGGATGGACGCTCAGCCCGGCGGTGGTGAGGTCCGCTCCGCGCACACCGCGCGCGTGCAGGGTCTCGGTCAGCGCAGTGGACAGACGCGCGACGGCGTCGAATGCGTCGGAAACGGCCGTCTGTGTCACCGATACTCCGATCGTCAATCGCACGATGTCGGGAACAGCTGTTGCAGTGGCAGTTCCGGTCACCGTGACAGTGGACGGCTCCGAGGTGAAGGCGGTGGTGGGCACGTGTGGTTCCTATCCGATTCGTCCGGCGGATATGACACTCCGCAACATCAGGTCCAATTGCTCGTAGGCGCCCGCAGCCAGTCGTTCGAGAAGCGCAAGTTTCAACTCGGGTGCCTGTGCGGTCAGTTCTGCATATCGCTCCGGAGTCAGCACGGCCACGGTGACCGTGGAATCGGCGCGGATGTCGTTGAGGAACGGAGTGTCGAGGAACATCGTCATCTCGCCGAACGTCATTCCGGCGGAGAGCGTCGTGATGCGGTGCTCGACCCCGTGCGCGTCGGTGAACATGGTGCTGACCTGGCCACTGAGAATCAGGTAGAAGCCAGACGCCGATTCACCTCGGCGGGCGATCTTCTCGCCGCGGGCATAGGCTCGCGTCTCCAACTCTGCCGAGAATCCCTCGATCTGTGCCGCGGACAGAGCATCGAGAACTGGGTGGTCCTCGATCGAGATCGTCGACGCCTGCCGATCGACCTCACAATGCACCGCAAGCAGAGTGTCTTCGCACCACTGCATGGCGGAATCGAGATCGGCAAAAACCCGACCACTTCTTCTGGCGGGGTCGATGCTCGAACTTCGTTGTCCCAGCAGTCCTTGCGGATCGACGACGGCCACCGCACAAGCCTGCTCGGCCAGTTGAACCTGCAGCGCGGTGATCATGCGTACTGCGACGTCGCTGGCGTCGTCGACGCGGCGGACGTCGATGACGACAACTTCGAGGCCCTCGTCCACCGAGCCGATTTCGCGGACCGCCGATTCGGCACCGGTGAAGAGGAGATCGCCGTGCAGTTCGTAGACCCGGCTGCGCTTGCCGACGTCGTCGAGCACGGCTTGTTCGGTCGGGGTGCGTCGTACTCGCGACGGTGCTTCGATGACGCTGTATCTGGCCCGGATCGACGAGCGTGACGCCCGCGTCACGTGGAGGAAGTGCAGTTCGAGTTCCTTCGACAGCGCGCGGGCAGACGCAACTCCGCGAACACTGTTGCCGTGAACGTCGAGCCTGGGGGAGTACACGGCGATGCCGATCTGGCCCGGCAGAACCGCCAGCACTCCGCCGCCGACGCCGCTCTTGGCCGGCAATCCGACCTCCACCAGCCACTTGCCGGCGCCGTCGTACATCCCGCAGGTTGCCATGACACTGAGGACCTGTTCGACGCCTGCGGGTGCCAGCGCACGCTCGTGGGTGAGCGGATTGACGCCGTTGTTCGCCATCGTCGCAGCCATCAGACTCAGATCACGGCAGGTCACGTCGATCGAACACTGACGGAAGTACAGGTCGACGGCCTCGTCGGGATTGCCGGTGATGACGTCGAAGGATCGCAGCATGTGGCCGATCGCACGGTTGCGGTGACCGGTGCGGGCCTCGGAGGTGTAGACGGCTTCGTTGAAGGTCAGCTCGCGACCTGCGTATCGCGAGTACGCCGAGCGGATGCGCTCGAAGCGGGCCTCGGGATTCGGTCCGGCAACCAGTGATGCAGCGGTGATCGCCCCGGCATTGATCATGGGGTTTCGTGGCCGTTCGGTGAGCGGGTCGAGGCTGATTTCGTTGAACGGCTCGCCGGATGGTTCGACGTCGATTTTCGCGGCAACCGCCTCGCTTCCTCGATCGGCGAGAGCCAAGGCGTAGGTGAAGGGCTTCGAGATCGACTGAATGGTGAACGGGATTCGCGAGTCACCGATCTCGTAGACGTAACCGTCTACGGTGGCGATGCAGATTCCGAACGAATCGGGGGCGACCGCCGCGAGTTCGGGGATGTAGTCGGCCAACTCGCCTTCGTCGAGTGATCGGACTTCGTCGAACACTCGCGTTATCAGGTCGTCGACCACAGTTCCCATACGTCGACCTTAAGCTGACATGGCGGTCGTTTTGTGGAAGAAGAGTTGCCGAGTCGATCGCGACGGATCCCATTTGTCTGTGATTGCGATCACGAGCGATCCGCGGGATTTCGCTGTTACGCGAAGTCACACCGGAATCGGGCCGAGTCCGCGTGTCGGTTCGCCGGAACGCTCCGTAGACTGGCAGCACTGTCGCGAAGACAGCCGCGGCGCGCACCGGTGCAGCTGTGAAGCACGGAGGGAGCGATCTCGTTGGGTGTTCTTGCCCGCATTCAGGGTCCTGACGATCTACGTCAGTTGAGCCACGCCGAGATGACGGAGTTGGCCGACGAGATTCGTGAGTTCCTCGTGCTGAAGGTCGCTGCGACCGGTGGTCACCTCGGGCCCAACTTGGGCGTCGTGGAGTTGACCCTCGCACTGCACCGAATTTTCGACTCGCCGCAGGACGCGATCATCTTCGACACGGGCCATCAGGCCTATGTACACAAGATCCTCACCGGTCGTCAGGATCAGTTCGACACTCTGCGTAAGCAGGGTGGACTGTCCGGGTATCCGTGCCGCGCCGAGAGCGAACACGACTGGGTCGAGTCCTCTCACGCTTCCGCCGCGCTGTCCTATGCCGACGGCCTCGCGAAGGCCTTCGCGTTGACGGGTCAGAATCGCCACGTAGTTGCCGTCGTCGGTGACGGTGCGCTGACCGGCGGAATGTGTTGGGAAGCTCTCAACAACATCGCGGCAGGCAAGGACCGTTCGGTGGTGATCGTCGTCAACGACAACGGCCGCTCGTACGCGCCGACCATCGGCGGCCTCGCCGACCATCTTTCGGCACTGCGAACCGCACCGAGTTACGAGCGCGCCCTCGACAGTGGCCGACGCATGGTCAAGAGACTGCCCTGGGTGGGGCGCACCGCGTACTCCGTCCTGCACGGAATGAAGGCGGGTCTCAAAGACGCGGTCAGCCCTCAGGTCATGTTCACCGATCTCGGTATCAAATACCTCGGACCGGTGGACGGACACGACGAAGCCGCCATGGAATCGGCATTGCGCCGGGCGAAGGCCTACGGCGGACCGGTCATCGTGCATGCCGTCACTCGTAAGGGCAACGGTTACGCACACGCCGAGAACGACGTGGCCGACCAGATGCATGCCACCGGTGTCATCGATCCCGTCACCGGTCGCGGCACCAAGTCGTCCGCGCCGGACTGGACGTCGGTCTTCTCGGCCGCGTTGATCGAGCAGGCTTCGCGTCGTGAGGACATCGTCGCCATCACCGCGGCGATGGCCGGGCCCACCGGCCTCGCAGCATTCGGTGAGAAGTTCCCCGATCGGATTTTCGACGTCGGTATCGCCGAGCAGCACGCGATGACCTCAGCCGCCGGTCTTGCACTTGGCGGACTTCACCCCGTCGTTGCTATCTACTCGACCTTCCTCAATCGGGCTTTCGACCAGTTGTTGATGGACGTCGCTCTACTCAAGCAACCGGTCACAGTCGTGCTCGACCGCGCCGGGGTCACCGGAGTCGACGGCGCCAGCCACAACGGCGTCTGGGATCTTTCGCTGCTCGGAATCATCCCCGGAATCCGCGTCGCGGCACCGCGTGACGCAGACACGCTGCGGGAAGAGCTGGACGAGGCGCTTCTCGTCGACGACGGCCCAACCGTCGTTCGTTTCCCGAAGGGCGCTGTACCCGAAGCGATTCCGGCCGTGAAGCGACTCGACGGAATGGTCGACGTTCTCAAGTCCAGCGAGGGTGAGCGCGGCGACGTGCTCCTCGTCGCGGTGGGCCCGTTTGCATCCCTGGCACTCGAGATTGCCGAGCGGCTCGACAAGCAGGGCATCTCGGTTGCCGTCGTTGATCCGCGATGGGTTCTGCCGGTCGCGGATTCGCTGGTGAAGATGGCGGACAAGTACGCCCTCGTGGTCACCATCGAAGACGGCGGTCTGCACGGCGGCATCGGTTCGACGGTCTCGGCCGCGATGCGTGCCGCCGGAGTGCACACGTCGTGCCGCGACATGGGCGTTCCCCAGCAGTTCCTCGATCACGCCAGCCGCGAAGCCATCCACAAGGAACTCGGACTCACGGCTCAGGACCTCTCCCGCAAGATCACCGGCTGGGTGGCGGGGATGGGTAGCGTCGGCGTCCACGTCCAGGAAGACGCGTCCTCGGCGTCGGCTCAAGGTGAAGTCGCGCAAGGCTGACAGCTCGTCTCACGATAATCTTCACTACGATCTCGAAAAGCGGTGGCCCACGGATCAATCCGAGGGCCACCGCTTTCGGTGAAATCGTGAGAGTTCGCTACTGGACGGATTCGAGTGTGCTGCCTCGCGTTTCCTTCACGAACCTCAGGACGACGAACAGCGACAACACTGCCATGACGGCGTAGCCGGCGTAGGTGTACGACAGATTCCAATCGGCCAGTGCCGGGAACGTCCAGGACACCAGGAAGTTCGCGACCCAGTTGGTGGCGGTCGCAATTCCCACTGCTGCAGCACGCACGCGGTTGGGGAACATTTCGGAGATCAACACCCAGACGACCGGGCCCCAGGACAAGGCGAAGAAGAATACGAATGCGTTCGCCCCGATAAGAGCGATAGTGGCATTGGCTCCGGTCAGCGTCGCCACGGATTCGCCGATCTCGTTCTTGGTCACTGTTGCCGAATGGAAACAGAACGCCGCGGTGCCCAGTGAGATGGCCATACCGGCGGAACCGACCAACAACAGCGGCTTTCGACCGACCCGGTCGATGACGGCGATGGCGACAAACGTACCGACGATGTTGACCAAGGCGCTCACGACGCTGATCAGCAGGGATCGGTCGGCGCCGAATCCGACCGCCTGCCAGAGGGTGCTCGAGTAGTAGAAGATCACGTTGATGCCGACCAACTGCTGCAACGCGGCGAGTGCAATACCGACCCACACCAGATGGGAAACCCCGAGCCGCTTCGAGAAGAGTTGTCGGACTGTGGTCTTGGCTTGCTTCTCCGTCAGAGATTCGCGGATCTCGTTCATGCGTTCGGTGACGGCGTCGTGATCTCCACCTTCGAGATCGGAGATGATCTTGCGAGCACGATCGTCCTTGCCCTGCGCCACGAGGAACCGTGGAGACTCGGGAATCGTGGTTGTCATGATCAGGTACAGGACTGCGGGAACCGCCTCGAGCATCAGCATCCACTGCCAGGCTTCGAGGCCTGCGATCTGATTGCGATCACCACCGGCCGCGGCCTGGAGGGCGTAGTTGACCAACTGCGACACGGCGATTCCGAGAACGATAGCCAGCTGGTACATCGAGCCGAGACGTCCGCGAATCGCGGCGGGAGAGATCTCCGCGATGTAGGCCGGGGCGATGACTGACGCGAAACCCACTGCCAGGCCGCCGACCACGCGCCAGAATGTGAGGTCGTAGACGCTGAACGGAATTGCGGAGCCTACGGCGCCGATGATGAACAACACCGCGGCTATCTGCATGACGCGGATGCGGCCGAGTCGGTCGGCGAGTGTGCCTGCGATCCAGGCGCCGAGTGCTGCGCCGAGCAGAGTCAGTGAGACCGTGAGCCCGGTGCCCGAGGCGCCGATGTCGTACTTGTCTCGGATCGCACCGACCGCCCCGTTGATGACGGCGGTGTCGTATCCGAACAGAAAACCGCCGAGCGCGGCGGCGCCGGCGAAGAGCACTGCATGTCCGACGTCGGCGCGAGTAGCGCCTGATCCTCCGCCGGAGGCGGTTCCGCTGAATGCCATTCCTGCCCCCTCAAAGGCCCTACGGTCGACACCCCGATGCGCCGATCCATCCGCGAGCACTCTGCACGCTACGCCCACCGGGGCAGATTTGGCGGGGACTCACGCGCCGTTACCCAGCTGAGTCCATTCCCGCAGAGAATCAGCTTGACACAGTAATGTCGTATTGATTGCAGTTAGTATGCAAACAATATGGTAAGTGCAGGTGAGGGCGCTTTACTCGCCCGAGAGACGCTCGGCTTTTGCTGCGATGTCTTCGAGATCCTTCGCCATGAATTTCCGGGTCACCCGCGCGCCCAACCGACCGAATACCGCTGTGAAGATCTTCGAGATACGTGAAGTGGATTCGGATTCACCGGAGAAATGCATCTCGAGTATCGTGCCTGTGGCGTCAGGCTTCAGCGTGAACCCACTCGTGTAGTTCATGCCGTGGGAGTTGGCTTTGACGACGGTGCGGGTGGGAGCCTCGACCTCGGTGACCCACATGTCCTCGGTTGCTTCCTTGCCCATCATCTTCCGAGTTTCACGCCACTTGGTGCCGACGGCGTATCCCTCTCCGGCGAGCCGTTCGATACGGATCAGGCCGGAGAGGGTGTCTGCAGCGTTGTCGAGGTCCGTCAGGACCTGCCACACAGTGTCCGCCGGTGCGTTGACGTGCCTGGTTACGGAGATCGAAAGTTCGGCCATGCAGGTGAGCATAAAGACCGTGACCGACACTGCATCTTTTCTAGGCGGAGGCGCGCTTTGCGGCTTCGCTCAACGTCGGTGTGATCTGGCCGAGGACCCACGGCGTGCTCAGGACGTTGACGTTGCTCAGTCCGCCGATGACCCGGGTGTCGCTGAGGAATGCGGTGGATCCACGCTTGACCGCGCCGAGTCCACCGACTGCGGGTATGCCGGACGGATCACCGGAGCCGTCGGTGAAGCCGACAATCACATCGGCGTCGATGTCGGCGATGTTCTCGTAGGAGATCGTCTTGAAGAACGATCCACCTGCATTGTCCGCGGCGAGCTTCTCGACGCCCGGTGCGTTGACGAACCCGAGTTCGGTCAGCACCTGGACCCGCGGATCAGTGGGCAGATAGACGTTGATGTTGCTCGAATCGGTGTCGAAGTTGACCACTGCCAATGTCTTTCCGGCGAACTCCGGGTGGGCTGTGGCGGTATCGGCGAGAGTCGCGTCGAGGCCGTCGACGAGCTGGTCGGCCTCTTCGCTCTTGCCGACTGCCTTGCCGACGATGCGGGTCTGGTCCTGCCAGGATGTCTGCCAGGCCGCGCCGGGGTAGGCGGCCGTCGGTGCGATCTTGCTCAGTTGGTTGTAGACGGATTCCTCGAAGCCCTCGTACGGCGCGAGGATGACGTCGGGGGTCAACGACGCGATGGACTCGATCGGCGGTTCTCCGCTGGCCGGCATGTCGAAGAGCGTTGTCTTGTCCGCGTCGAAGTAGTCCTGCGCCCAGGGCATGACGCCGTTGTCGTCCGCGCCGTAGGTGTACTTGGGCTGTCCGACCGGAGTCAGATCGAGTGCGTACAGGATGTCCTGCGCGTTCCATCCGAGGGTGACGAGGCGCTCGGGCTTCGAGTCGATGGTCGTGGTGCCGAAGGTGTTCTCGATGCTGACGGGGAATCCGTCCGTACCTTGGGATGGCGTGGATGTGCCTGAATCCGAGGAGCACGAGACAAGTGCGGTGACCGCGATTGCAGCCGCACCGAGGGCAGTGAAGCCCCGAACAGAAGTTTTCATGAAGGGCAGCCTAACCTACTGAATTTCGGCAGCCAAACGAAACCGATTGTGCCGTTTATGCAGGTGGGAGTCGGATCTGGACCGCGTTTCTCAGTGCACCGTTTCGGTGGGCAATACTTTCCTCGTGCGATCACAGCAGAAGATTCTCGGCGCCGCCCTCGGACTGATCGAAGGTGGCGGATTCGAGGCTGTGAACATTGCCGCAGTTGCCACCGCGGCCGGTGTCTCGCGCCAGACGGTGTACTCGATTTTCGGCACACGTGAAGAGGTCGTCTCCCAGGCGATGGGCGGTCTCGCTGTCGAGGTTCTCGGGGAGATCACGGCACAGGTGGAGTCGGTCGACACGGCGTGTGAATACGTCGTCGAATTCATCGTTGCCGCGCGAACTGCCGTGCGTGCTCACCCGGTGCTCGCGACTCTGCTCCTCGCCGAGCGGGGAAACCCTGTCTTCGATCTCGAAATGATGAGTCGAGCAATACCTTTCGCTGGTCAGATGCTCACCCCCATGGTCGAACGTGGCCTCGCCACCGAGGCGGAGTTGGATGAGATAGTGGAAATTGCCGTGCGACTGGGGCTTTCGGTTGTTGCATTCGACAGTGACCTCGTACATTCCGACGACTCCTTGCGGGCCTTTCTCTCGAGGTGGCTCGGGCCCGCAATCCGGTCGACCTCGTAGTTCCTTGCCTGCTCCGCCAAAACCTTGACACTCGAGCGTCAGAGTGTCTAGTTTTGGCGTGCCCGGAATTCTCTGGCGACATTCTTCGAGGGAGCACCAGTCATGTCCGGAGTGAAACGTAGATCGTTCTTGGCCGGTACGGCCGCCGTGGGAGTCGCGATGATGGCGCCACGCACTGCCAAGGCTGCAACAGGGATTCCGCTGACCCGTGAGGAACACCGTGTCGTCGTCGTGGGGTCGGGATTCGGCGGCGGGGTGACGGCACTTCGCCTGGCCGAGGCGGGGGTTCCGGTCACTTTGCTGGAGAGAGGGATTCGGTGGCAGACCGGGCCGAATGCCGAGACTTTTCCGCACCCAGCCAGTCCGGACAAGCGCATCCTCTGGCATCAGTCCAACCCGACTCTGTTCGGCAGGCCGGCGATCTTCGAGCCATACGCGGGTTTGTTGGAGACGGTGATCGGTGAGAACATGACCGCGATCTGCGCAGCCGGTGTGGGCGGCGGATCGCTTGTGTACCAAGGGATGACGCTGCAACCGGAAGAAGCGGTCTTCAACACGCACTTTCCGGAGGAGCTCGATTACGCACGAATGGACCGCGTCCATTACCCGCGGGTGGCGCGGATGCTGCAAGTGGAAACTGCACCAGACGAACTGATTTCCAGCCCGAACTACGAGGCGGCACGTGTATTCGCGCGTAACGCAACGCGTTCCGGTCTACCCGTGTCGAAGATTCCGATGCCGATCGACTGGAACTTCGCGTTGGCCGAACTGAGGGGTGAGATGAAGCCGTCTTACACCAACGGTGACGGCGCGCTCGGTGTCAACAACGGTGGCAAGCATTCGGTGGATGTCACCTACATTGCGGCTGCGGAAGCGACCGGATTGGTGAATGTGGAGACTCTGCACCAGGTCACCGATGTCGAGCGGGCCGCCGACGGACGGTGGCGCGTGTACGTGGACCGGACCGACATTTCCGGCAAGATTCTCGAGAACAAGATCTTGACGACGGATGCGCTCGTGATGGCTGCAGGCAGCATGAACACCACCAAACTCCTGGTCCGCGCCGCGGCGACGGGGCGGATCACGGATCTGCCGGACGAGCTCGGCGCAGGGTGGGGGACCAATGCCGATCGGATCTACATCTGGTCGGATCTCGCCGAGAACTTCGGTGCGACGCAGGGCGGGCCGGTCGTCTACGGCAGCCGGAACTGGGACGACCCGCATAATGCGTTCACCGTCATTCAGGCGTCGTTCCCGCCGGTGGCGTTCGACGCTCACAGCACGGTGATGGTCGGATTCGGTGTGAGCCACGACCGAGGTCGGTTCGTGTACGACTCAGCGCGGGGTGAGGCGGTGCTCCGTTGGCCGAAGGACGGGGATTCGGCGATCCAGCAAGGCCACATCGGGCCGGCCGCCCAGCAGATCGCGGCAGGAGGACTGCTCACCGACACCAACGCGTTACTGCCGTCCACCTGGCATCCCCTCGGCGGTGCCTGCATGAACTCGGTGTGCGATCTTGATGGGCGGGTTCTGGGCCAGCGGGGGTTGTACGTGCTCGACGGCGCTCTGCTGCCGGGAAACTCCGCTGCGTGCAATCCGTCGATGACCATCGCCGCCGTCGCGGAGCGCGCGCTCGAGAACATCGTGAAAGACGATGTGGGAACACTCTTCTGAGCCTGCAGAACGTCACGGACGGCGTACCCGAGGGCACGCCGTCCGTGACGGGTCGATCGACTGACTCAGACGCTGGCAACACCGGGCGCGAGGAAGCGCTTGCCGTTGACGGCCTCGGAGGTACCGGTCCGGTCCAGGTACGGCGTGATGCCGCCGTTCCAGAATCCGAATCCGCCGCCGAGCAGCAGGCAGAGGTCGATGTCCTCGGCTGCCGCTACGACGCCCTCGTCGAGCATGATCTGAATTTCCTCGGCAAATGCACGACGTGTGCGCTCGAGGACCTCTTCCGAAGTGGACACCTTGTCACCCTGCGGCCACAGTGCGGCGACCTCGGGGTCGACGGCCTGACCGTTCTCGCCCCAGGTCCACACGCCGGGCTTGCGGGCCTCGACGAGTGCTTCGAGTCCGGGTGAGCTCTTGAACCGGTCCGGGTACGACTCCTGTAGGGTCTCACCGGTGTGCAGTGCCACTGCGGGTCCGACGAGGGCCAGCAAGGTGAACGGCGACATGGGCATGCCGAGTTCGGCGATGGCATTGTCTGCGACGTCGAAGGGGGTGCCTTCGTCGACGGCGGACATGACCTCACCCAAGGTGCGGGTGACGAGGCGGTTGAAGACGAAGCCGGCCTTGTCGCCGCAGAGGACGGCGGACTTCTTCAGCGACTTCGCGGTGGCGAAAGCCGTTGCGAGAGTGGCATCATCGGTCTTGCTGCCCTTGATGATCTCGAGGAGGGGAAGAACGGCCACCGGGTTGAAGAAGTGGAAGCCGACCACACGCTCGGGATGCTCGAGGCCGGACGCCATTTCCGTGATGGAGAGCGAAGAGGTGTTGGTGGCGAGGATGGTTTCGGGAGCAATGAACTGCTCGAGTTCCGCGAAGACCTTCTTCTTGACGTCCATGTTCTCGAAGACGGCTTCGATGACGAAGTCGGTCTTGGCGAACGCGGCCTTGTCGAGGGAACCGGAGACGAGCGCCTTGAGGCGGTTCGCAGCGTCGGGGGACAGGCGCCCCTTGCCCTGGAGCTTCTCGATCTCGGTGTGGACGTAGCCGACACCCTTGTCGATGCGTTCCTGGTCGATGTCGGTCAGGATGACCGGCACCTTGAGCTGGCGGACGAAGAGCAGCGCGAGCTGGCTGGCCATGAGGCCGGCGCCGACGATGCCGACGCCGCTGACCTTACGAGCGAGCGAGCGGTCGGGTGCTCCGGCGGGACGCTTGGCGCGCTTGTTCACCAGATCGAAGGCGTACAGACCAGCCCGGAGCTCGTCCGTCAGCAGAAGATCGGCAAGAGCCTCGTCCTCGGCCGCGAAGCCCTTGTCGAGCGAGGCGGCATCGGTGATGTCGGTGCTGCGAGCCAGTTCGAGCAACTCGACGGCCTTGACGGCGCCGGGAGCGTTGCCCTTGGTCTTGCCGTCGACGATCGCCTTCGCACGAGCAATCGCGTCGTCCCAGCCCTGGCCACGATCGATCTCGGGGCGAGCGGGGGTCACTGTGCCGGCGAGGACCTGCGACGCCCAGGCGAGGGACTGCTCGATGAAGTCGGCAGAGTCGAGAACGACGTCGACGACGCCGAGTTCGAGTGCCTTCTTGGGGGAGAGCACCTTGTTCTGGTTCAGCGAGTTCTCGATAACCACGGTGACGGCGTTCGACGGGCCGACGAGGTTGGGGAGCAACTGCGTTCCGCCCCAACCGGGGACCAGACCGAGGAATGCTTCCGGAAGACCCAGTGCGCCCGCATTGGCGGCAACCGTGCGGTAGTGGCTGTGCAGTCCGACCTCGAGGCCGCCGCCCAGAGCGACACCGTTGATGAAGGCGAACGTGGGAACGGACGACTCACGCAGGCGCCGGAACACCTTGTGACCCAAGCGGCCCAGCTCGAGTCCCTGCTCACGAGAGGTGATCGCGGGAACACCCTTGAGATCCGCGCCGGCGGCGAAGATGAAGGGCTTGCCGGTGACGGCGATGGCAACCGGGTTGGCGGCAAAGGCTTCGTCGAGGGCGGCGTCGAATGCTGCGAGTCCGCCGGGACCGAAGGACGACGGCTTGGTGTGGTCGAAGCCGTTGTCGAGGGTGATCAGTGCAAACGGGCCCTCGATGCCGGGGACCGAGATGATCTTCGTGTAGGCGTTCGTCACGACCTCGTCGGCGAATGCTGTTGCAATATCAGACATTTAGTTAACTCCTGCCTGGTAGTCAGCGTGGTTCGGGTTCTCCCAGATGACGGTGCCGCCCATGCCGAGGCCGATGCACATGGTGGTCAAGCCGTAGCGCACGTCGGGACGCGTCGCGAACTGGCGGGAGAGCTGCGTCATCAGGCGAACGCCCGAGGAAGCGAGAGGGTGGCCACACGCGATGGCGCCGCCCCACTGGTTGACGCGCGGGTCGTCGTCGGCGATTCCGTAGTGCTCGAGGAACGCGAGGACCTGAACGGCGAACGCTTCGTTGATCTCGAAGAGTCCGATGTCCTCGATCTTGAGGCCGGTGCGTGCCAGCAGCTTCTCGGTGGCGGGAACCGGGCCGATGCCCATGACGGCGGGGTCGACGCCCTGGTAGGCGAAGCCCACCATGCGCATGCCGACCGGCAGGCCGAGTTCGGCTGCGGTGTCCTCACCGGCGAGCAGTGCTGCGGTGGCACCGTCGTTGAGTCCGGCTGCGTTACCGGCGGTGATGCGTCCGGCCGGGCGGAACGGCGTCTTGAGCTTCGCGAGATCTTCGACGGTGGTTCCGGGGCGCGGCGGCTCGTCTTCGGTGGCCAGACCCCAGCCCGCGGAACTGCGGGTGGCGACGGGGACCAGGGTGTCGGCGATGAAGCCGGCCTTCTTGGCAGCGTCGTACTTGTTCTGGCTGTTGACGGCGTAGGCGTCCGTGCGGTCCTTGGTGATGGTCGGGAACCGGTCGTGCAGGTTCTCGGCGGTGTTACCCATCACGAGGGCGCTCGGGTCGACCAGGCGGTCGGCGAGGAAACGCGGGTTGGGGTCTGCGCCCTCACCCATCGGGTGGTGACCCATGTGCTCGACGCCACCGGCGATCACGACGTCGTACTGGCCGAAGCCGATGCCCGACGCGGTCGTGGTGACGGCGGTCATCGCGCCGGCACACATGCGGTCGATGGCGAATCCTGGAACGGTTTCGGGGAGACCGGCGAGGATCGCAGCGGTGCGGCCGATGGTCAGGCCCTGGTCGCCGGTCTGCGTGGTGGCTGCAACGGCAACTTCGTCGATCCGTGCGGGATCGAGCTGCGGGTTGCGGCGAAGCAGCTCACGAATCGCCTTGACGACGAGATCGTCTGCGCGCGTGTCGGCGTACATGCCTTTCGGGCCGGCCTTGCCGAACGGGGTGCGAATGCCGTCGACGAAGACGACGTTGCGTTGGTTGTTTGTGGATGGAGCCACGCGAATTCCTCCTGATGGAGCTGCCCACCGCACCGAAGGGCGGTGAGACGTTGGTTCGGCGATCACGGCCAGGCGTCCGGCCTCGTATCGAGCGTACTACTGCCCATTACTGACCGGTAACTTAACGTGCCGAATTGCTCCAACCTCACACCGGGGTCAGGTCAGGATTCCGGCTCTTCCACTTCGGGCTCGGCCGGGACCACGGAGTTCAGTGCCTCGGCGAGGACGGGAACGGTCAAAGTGCGTTGCCAGCCACGTGCGCCACCGGAAGTGAGCTTGGTCTCGATCGCACTCTCGACTTCGGCGATGTCCGAGTCGGGTTCCAGTTTCCAGTCCCAGCACAGGCGCCTGACCAGGTCGGGTTGGAGCAGATTCTCCACGGGCACCGAAACCTCTTTGCTCAGGTCCGACAGTGCTGCGCGCGCCGCGGTCAACCGATCAGCCGCCGCTGGATCCTGGCGGGCCCAGCGGCCGGCAGCGGGCGGCCCGACGATGGGCGGGGTTTTCGGCGGAAGCTCGCTGTCGGGGAGCTTCCGCGCGGCTTCCAGTGCGTCCATCCAGATACGCGAATAACGGCGTTGACGTGGTCCGCCGAAGACGGGAAGCGAGCGGAGCGCGTCCAGCGACCGAGGATCTTTGAGAGCGGCATCGATGATCGCGGAGTCAGGAAGAACCCGACTCGGAGACACGTCGCGCTTGCGTGCGAGATCCTCGCGCGCCTGCCACAGCGCCCGTACTGCCGCCAACTGACGGGTGGTCTTGAGTGAGGTGATGTGCGACGTACGACGCCAGCGGTCCGGTTTGGGCTTGGGCGGGCCGGCCAGACGGATGTACTCGAACTCTTCCTTCGCCCACTCGAGCTTGCCTTGGGATTCGAGTTCGGCTTCCATTGCGTCGCGCAGTTCGAGAAGCACTTCGACGTCGAGGGCGGCGTAGTTCAACCAGGCGTCCGGCAGCGGACGTGTCGACCAGTCCGCAGCCCCGTGACCCTTGCGAAGTTCCACTCGCAGGGTTCGTTCCACGATCGCGGCGAGTCCGACTCGCTCGAACCCGGCCAGTCGTCCGGCCAGTTCGGTGTCGAACAGTTCGGCCGGCGTCAGGCCCAGTTCGGCGAGGCCGGGGAGATCCTGATCGGCAGAGTGCAGCACCCATTGCAACGGGTTGATCACCTCGGCCAACGGCTGCAGGTCTTGCGCTGTCGGAATCGGGTCGAGAAGGAACGATCCTGCTCCTTCGCGTCGAAGCTGGATCAGGTACGCCCGTGCCGAATAGCGGAATCCGGATGCGCGCTCGGCGTCCACGGCGAGCGGGCCGTGGCCGGAGGCCAGCGCGGCCGCGGCGTCGGCGACACCGGCGGCAGTGGTGATGACGTCCGGAACTCCGTCACGCGGAACGAGCAGCGGAACTACGTCGGAGGTGGGCTCGGTTGCATCATCGGTGACTTCGGACATGGTCACTGACTCTACGTCGCAGTCGGGGCCGGGGTTGTCACCTCAGCGTCGAACAGTTCGTCGAGTGCGGCTCCGAAACCTTGCGCGAGCTGGTCCAATTCGGGTGCCAGATCGGAGCAACTGACGATGCCGACGTCGAGTTTTCCGTCGAGAGACATCACCGTCACGTTGAGACCTGCCCCGTGAAAGATCGGGCCGAGCGGGAACATTCCCTTGATCTGGGCACCGAGGAAGTAGAGCGGGACCGGTGGTCCAGGCACATTCGACACGACCAGGTTGGACACGACGGGGTGACGCTCGGCGAGTTTGAGCGACGAGTACACGCGCATGGCGGCGCCGAACACCGCCGGCGAAGCGAACTGCGACCAGTCCTGGAGCATGTTCGCGCCCAGAGCCTCGTTGTGGTTCTTCGAGGTGGCGTTGTAATCGCTGATCGCGTGCAGGCGTTCGACCGGATCGGCGATCTGGGTGCCGAGTTGCGTGAACATGCCCGAGATCTGGTTCGTGCCCGGACGATCGGATTTGCCGTGGACCGACACCGGCACCATGGCGACGAGGGAGTCCTCCGGCAGCTCGTCCCGGTCCTCCAGATACTTACGCAGTGCCCCGGCGCAGAGCGCGAGAACCACGTCGTTGACCTTGACGCCGTGACGGTCCTTGACGGCTTTGACCTTCGCGAGATCGAGTTGGCTGAACGCGACGTTGCGGTGACCGGTGATCGCGCCGTTGAACGAGGTCCGCGGCGCGGTGAACGGAGCAGGCATCGCTTCACCCTTTCGCGCACGCGTCACCCACTTCGGGAGCATGGCGATTCCGCCGGGGACCAGACGGGCAATTCTTGCGGGTCGGGCGATGACGGCCATGAGTCCGCCGATGGCGATGTCCAGCGTTCCCGCGTCGCCCGCACCCTGTGCTGTGGGATCCACGAGCGCCGGTGAATCCGGTTCGAGACTGCACAGCTGAGCCAGGATGTTCGCGCCGGTGACACCATCGGCAGCGCTGTGATGGATCTTCGACATGACGGCGATCTGTCCGTCGGCAAGTCCCTCGATGACCCACATCTCCCACAGCGGTCGGGAACGATCCAGCGGTTGGCTCGCGATGTGTCCGGCGAGCTCTGCCAGTTCCGCGTGTGTGCCGGGAGCAGGTACCGCGGTCCGGTGGCAGTGCCGCTCGATGTCGAAATCGTGATCGTCGACCCACACGGGGTAGTCGAGATTGAGACGGGAATCTTTGAGTTTGCGCCGGAAGGTCGGCATGGTGGCCATCCGCGAGTCCAACTCGCGAAGCAGCTTCCGGTAGTCGTAGCCGCCCGGGATGGTCGTGGGGTCGAGCAGGACAAGTCCACAAACGTGCAATAGCTGGGTCGGTGTTTCCAAGTAGAGGAAGGTCGCGTCGAGTCCGCTGAGACGTTGCATGACTCATTCTAGAACAGGTTCTAGTATTTTTCCGGGGGAATGCTCAAACGAATAGCAGAGTCAGTCGTTCTGCCGCGACAGCGTGGTTATCCCGGCAGGCGGAAGCCCCGCCGCGTACGCGAGAACCTCGCAGAAAGCCTCGACGTGGTGAGCCAATTCGGACGAAGTTGCAGTCCAGGACGCTCGCAACTCCAGTTGATGGGCTCGCGGAGGCCCGGCGATGTCGCCGTACCGCACGGAAGTTGTGGCTGTGACCGTACCGCCCAGGGCCACAAAAGGTTCCGGTCCGGCCTCCAAAGCGTCCACCAGCCAACTCCAGGCTACTTCGGGAAGTAGTGGATCCGCGGCGACGGCTTCGTCGAGATCGGCCTGGATGTACGCCACCAACCGCATGGTGCCGTTCCACGCCTCGTCGCCGTCCGGATCGAACAACAGGATCAGGCGGCCGAAAGCGTCACCTTCGGACTGCTCGGCCACGACGTCGGAGTCCGGGTGGAGAACCTCGGCCCCCACCGCGTGGCTGTACGGAGCGAGACGCTGCGGCGGGCGGATGGGACCGACCTCTATCTCGGGCCGAACCCGCGCAGCGGTCATCGCCTCCACGGCGGCACGGAACTCGGCCGGGTCGGCTGTCGATCCGGATGTCGTCACAGGTCAGGACGTTAGTCGGGGATGCGGGCGGGGAGGTGGAGGCGCGCCGACCGAGTGTGGCTCGGGTGTGTGGCCGCTCACGAACCGCTCGGGTGTCCGATCCCGAGTGTTGGACGTGGCAGCATTGAGTCGATCGAAGACACACGTTGGCGGAGAGCGCGAGGACTGATGAGCGGGTTGGACAACATGAATTCAGGCATTACCGGGTCGGCGGAATACAGCGCTCGGCGAGTCTTGCCCGACGCACCGTTGCTTGCCGCGGCGACCGGACGCACTCCGAGTCGACGGCCGGTGTGGTTCATGCGTCAGGCCGGGCGTTCGTTGCCGGAGTACCGCGAGATCCGCGCCGGGATCGGCATGTTGGAATCTTGTTTCGATCCGGCGCTGGTCTGTGAGATCACGATGCAGCCGGTGCGCCGTCACGACGTGGACGCGGCAATCCTGTTCTCGGACATCGTCGTTCCACTCAAAGCCGCGGGAATCGATCTCGACATCGTTGCCGGCGTCGGACCGGTGGTCGCCAATCCGATTCGCTCCATCGCCGACGTTGCAGCACTCCCGCGACTGGTCCCCGAAGAGGTAGGCGCAATCGCGCAGGCCGTTCGGCTTCTCACCACCGAGTTGGGCTCCACGCCGCTGATCGGCTTTGCCGGAGCGCCGTTCACTCTGGCGTCGTATCTGGTCGAAGGTGGTCCGAGCCGGAACCACGAGAAGACCAAAGCGCTCATGCACTCCGATCCGAAGACCTGGCACGCGTTGCTCGGAAGCTTGGCCGACACCACGATCTGCTTCCTGCAGGCGCAGCTCAAGGCGGGCGTCGACGCGGTCCAGCTGTTCGACTCGTGGGCCGGCGCGCTCTCGCTGGCCGATTACCGGGAATTTGTTCTCCCGCATTCCGAGCGAGTGTTCGCCGAGGTTGCCGCTGCCGGCGTCCCGCGTATCCACTTCGGTGTCGGCACCGGTGAACTTCTCGGCGCGATGGGGGAGGCAGGCGCCGACGTCGTGGGTGTCGACTGGCGGATTCCGCTCGACGTCGCGGCTGGTCGTGTCGGTCCGGGTAAGGCGCTGCAGGGCAATCTCGATCCCGCCGTACTGTTCGCGGGCCCCGAGGTGATCGATCGTGAGGTGCGGCGGATCGCCGCCGAAGGGGACCGCGCGATCGAGGCCGGTGCCATCGGCCACATCTTCAACCTCGGCCACGGAGTTCTTCCCGACACCGATCCCACGGCGATCACCTCGGCGGTGGAGCTGGTGCACTCGCTGTGACAACGACTCGGCCGTCGGTCGCGGTGATCGGAGGCGGAATCTCCGGTCTGGTTGCCGCGTACCGGCTTCGGCGCAGTCTGGGCTCCGAAGCGGACATCACGATCGTCGACGACTCACCGCGGCTGGGCGGGAAGCTGCGAACGATTGATCTGGGCGGCGGACCGATCGACATCGGTGCCGAGGCTTTCATCGCTCGTCGGCCCGAGGTTCCCGCGCTTCTCGCCGAGCTGGGACTGACCGATCAGATCGTCTATCCCGCGGGCCTGAGTCCGTTGATCTGGTCTCAGGGCTCACTGAATCGGTTGCCGACCGGAACCCTGATGGGAATCCCGGCTTCGGCGGAGTCGGTTCGAGATCTCGTCGACGAGCAGACCCTGGCGCGCATAGCGGCCGAGGCCGGCGTCCCGCTGGAGTGGACCCGCGGTTCCGATTGCAGTGTTGCCGAACTGGTTTCGCAGCGATTCGGTGATCAGGTGGTCAGCCGATCGGTGGATCCGCTTCTGGGCGGGGTGTACTCGGGGCTGGCGGAGACCATCGGCGTGCGTGCAGCTTTGCCGACACTCGCTGCGGCCCTCGATGCGGGCTCTCGGAGCCTCACGGATGCAGTCGCAGCCGCATTGCCGACGCCTGCACCGGGGCCGGTGTTCGGAGCGCTCAGAGACGGGTACGGCATCCTGCTCGATGCGCTGCAGCAGGCCGCCGACGCGACCTTCGTCCGTGGCGAGGCTTCTGGGTTGCGCAGCGACGGGGCTGGTTGGAACGTCGATCCGCTCGGAAGCGTCGACGCGGTGATTCTGGCCGTCCCGGCGCCGCGCGCGGCGGCGCTGTTGGCCGGAGTCGATGCGGATGTTGCGAGTACCGTCGCTCGGATCGAATTGGCGTCGTCCGCGGTGGTGGCGCTCCGGTTGTCCGGGCAGGTCGAACTTCCGCAGAATTCAGGGATCCTGGTAGCCACCGACGCCGACCTGACCGCCAAGGCGTTCACGCTGTCGAGCCGAAAGTGGACACACCTCGCTGATCGCGGTGAGCACCTCGTTCGGGTGTCGTTCGGTCGATTCGGTGCATCGGAGATCGTCGACCGGCCGGATGGTGAGTTGATCGACTTCGCGCGCGCCGATCTCGAGACCGTGACCGGAATCACCGAGGAGCCAGGCGCGAGCTTCGTACAGCGGTGGCACGGAGGTCTTCCCCAATACGCCCCAGGTCACACGGAAATCGTGGCTGAAATCGAGTCCGGGATGACGCAGTTCGACGGCCTCGCCTTGGCCGGGTCGTGGCTGCACGGCGTTGGGGTTCCGGCGTGTGTCGCAGTCGGCACGACGGCGGCTACACGGATATTCGAGCGAGTGGCACGATAGACCCATGGCACGCCTTGATTTCGACAAACTGAACTCTGAAATCCGTTACCTCATGTTCTCCGTGTTCCAGGTGGAACCCGGTGTGCTGGGCGATGATCGGGAAGCTGCGGTCAAGGACGCCCGCTTGTTCTTCGAGGGTCTCGAAGACAAGGGCGTCGTGGTTCGCGGCATCTACGACGTCGCCGGCTTGCGCGCCGACGCGGACTTCATGATCTGGACCCACGCGGCCACCATCGAGGAACTGCAGGCCGCGTACGCGGATTTTCGTCGCACCACCGTCCTCGGACAGGCCAGTGCTCCCATCTGGAGCAACTCGGCGGTGCACCGCCCCGCGGAGTTCAACAAGAGCCACGTGCCCTCGTTCATCGCGGGTGAGGATCCGGGCGACTACATCTGCGTTTACCCGTTCGTCCGCTCGTACGAGTGGTACCTGCTCCCCGACGAGGAGCGTCGTAAGATGCTCGCCGATCACGGTATGGCTGCTCGCTCGTACAAGGACGTTCGCGCCAACACGGTCCCGGCCTTCGCTCTGGGGGACTACGAGTGGATTCTCGCGTTCGAAGCACCCGAGCTCATTCGTATCGTCGATCTGATGCGCGATCTGCGTGCCACCGAGGCTCGCTTGCACGTTCGCGAAGAGGTGCCGTTCTTCACCGGCCCGCGCGTGGACATCGAGAAGCTGGTCCTTTCCCTTCCCTGATCTGCTTCGAAAGTGGTTCCTGTGACAACTGCACCGAACCGGCGTCGTCAACACATGTCCCATTGGGGAATGTTCACCGCCGAATCGGTCGCCGGTGAGGTGACCGCCGTGCATCCGTACGAGGGTGATGCGAATCCTTCGCCGATGCTCGGGAACCTCGCCGGTTCGGTGCGCAGTCGGGCTCGTGTTTCGGGCCCGGCGGTGCGTCGGGGTTGGCTCGAGAACGGGCCGGGTCCCAGCGACCGACGTGGAGCCGACGAATTCGTCTCGGTCTCCTGGGACGAACTGACCGAACTCCTCTCGCGTGAACTGCGTCGCGTGGTCGACGCGCACGGAAACAACGCGATCTTCGGCGGCTCGTACGGCTGGGCCAGCGCCGGCCGATTCCATCACGCGCAGAGCCAAGTTCACCGATTTCTGAATCAGCTGGGTGGATACACCAAGTCAGTTCACAGCTACTCGCTCGGTGCCACCGGTGTCATCATGCCGCGTGTGGTCGGAACGCACTGGAAGTTGTTCGCGCGCTCCACGTCGTGGGATGTCATCGCGAAGCACTCCGATCTCCTCGTCTCGTTCGGGGGAGTGCCGATCAAGAACACCGGAGTCAATGCCGGTGGTACGAGCGATCATCCGACGCGCGGGGCGCTCGACGCGTTTCGTGCCCGCGGCGGGAAGATCGTCTCCTTCAGTCCGTTGCGTGACGACGTCGAGGGTGACTGCGAGTGGATCGCACCCGTTCCGGGAACCGACGTTGCAATCATGCTTGCCCTGGCGTTTGTCCTGGCGTCGGAGGACCTGCACGATCGCGATTTCCTGGGCCGTTTCTGCGTCGGTTACAAACGCTTCGAGGATTACCTGCTCGGACGTTCCGACGGTGTACCGAAGGATCCGCGCTGGGCGCAGAAGATCTCCGGTGTGTCGGCGGAGTTCATCACCGACCTGGCTCGGAGAATGGCGTCTGGCCGGACGCTGGTGACCGTCACGTGGTCGTTGCAACGCATCAAACACGGTGAACAGGCACCGTGGATGGGCGTGACACTCGCAGCGATGCTCGGCCAATTCGGGCTTCCGGGTGGAGGTTTCGGGCACGGCTACGGTTCGATGAACGAGCCGGGTCTGGCTCCGGTGCCGTATCCCTTGCCGACCTTCTCGCAAGGTGTGAATCCGGTGTCGGATTTCATTCCGGTAGCCGCGATTTCCGACCTGCTGCTTTCGCCCGGGGAGGAGTTCGATTACGACGGCCGACGCTTGACCTATCCCGACATCCGGTTGGTCTACTGGGCCGGTGGCAATCCGTTTCACCACCATCAGGATCTCCCGAGGCTGCGACGGGCATTTGCGCGTCCGGACACGATCGTCGTTCACGATCCGTACTGGACGCCGATGGCCCGCAACGCCGACATCGTTGTCCCGTCGACCACCTCGCTCGAACGAAATGACCTGAGCTGCACTCGAAACGACCCGCTTCTGGTCGCGATGCAGCAGGTCGTTCCACCTTTCGAGAACTCGCGTGACGACTACGACACGTTTGCCGCTCTCGCTTCTGCGCTCGGATTCGGGGAACAGTTCACCGAGGGGCGATCCTCACAGGAGTGGATCGAGCATCTCTACGGTCAATGGCGGCCGTTCGTCGATGCAGACGGCGGCAACACACCGACGTTCGAGGACTTCTGGGCAGAAGGGCACTACCGGATGCGAACCGAAGACAACCTCGTGCTCTTCGGTGACTTCCGTGAGAATCCCGAGAAACATCCGCTCTCGACTCCGAGTGGGAAGATCGAGATCTTCTCCGAGACCATCGAGTCCTTCGGCTACGACGACTGCGCCGGCCATCCGCGCTGGTACGAGCCCGACGAGTGGCTGGGTGGACCGCGAGCCTCGCAATTCCCGCTTCACTTGATCGCCAATCAGCCCAAGACGCGTCTGCACAGCCAACTCGATCACGGCGCTGCGAGCCAGGCGTCGAAGATTCAGGGACGCGAGCCGATTCGTATGCACCCCGATGCAGCGGCCGCGCGCGGCGTCTCGGCAGGAGACGTGGTGCGGGTGTTCAACGATCGCGGAGCGTGCCTTGCTGGTGTGATCGTCGACTTGGACTTGCGGAGCGACGTCGTCCAACTTTCCACCGGTGCCTGGTACGACCCGCTCGATCCTGCCGATCCCGACTCTCTGTGCGTGCACGGCAATCCCAACGTTCTGACACCGGACATCGGTACGTCGTCACTCTCGCACGGGTGCACCGGCCAGCACGTTCTGGTGCAGATCGAGAAATTCGACGGGGCCCTGCCGCCGGTCAAGGCGTTCGATCCGCCCGTGCTTCGTTCACGCTGACGGAACCGATCGGCCACCTCTCGCGTCGAACCTCGTGAGCGCCTGAATCAGGTGTCACGATCTATCGAAGGTGGGGGCCATCGTGAGTGCAGCGGATGTTGGTTCGATGCGGGGGCAAGTCGAAGTACTTCGGGCCCAGATCGATTCGATGCAGCACGTTCTGTTGGAGCGGACTCGATCGCTGGCGGACTTGCAGGAGAGGATCGCTCGAGCGACGGCGAGCGCGCGTTCGAGTGACGGCAGCGTGGAAATCGTCGTCGACGCCTCGGGGGCGGTGGTGGGAGTCGATCTCTCGGGGAGTTCTTACGCCAAGCATTCGCCGGCAGCGTTGGGGAATCTGATCCTGGCTACGGCCGCGTCTGCGGCAGAAGACATACGCCGACAGGTTGCCGAGATGACGAAGCCGCTCACGGAGGCGGCCGGAATCGACTTGCCGGACCTGGTTCCGGGCGTGCTCGGATTGCGCGAGATTCTCGAACCTCGTCCGAGCTCCACACCGGCTTCCTGCGACGAGAACTGGGACCGCACCGTTCTGAGGAGCTCCGGCAATGTCTGAACTGGGCGTGAATGTGGCCGCGATGAAAAGTGCTGCACCAGCCTTCGCGGTGGTCGCTGCCGATCTCGACGAGGCGCGGAGCGCTCTCGACGCAGTGGTCGCCGCCGAAGAGGGTTGCTGGGGCACTGACCAGTTCGGATCAGCATTCTCAGGCGCATATGTTCCCGGTGCTGAGTCAGCAGTCGGTGGGATGACGCTGGTCGCGGGCGCGCTGCGCGAATTGACCGCCACGCTGATCGAGATCACCGATCGTTTCGAATCGATCGACACCTCGCTTGCCGACGACATGGCGGGTGGGCTCTGATGGGACTCGAGATTCCAGGCTGGTTACAGGCGGTTGCGTCGGTCGCGGTGGGCAGTGACTGGCCGCAAGGAGACGAAACGGCACTGTGGAGGTTGGGTGATGCCTGGTCAGGCGCGGCTGATCGGATCGAGGCTTCGGCCGCTGCCGGTGGTTACGGATTGCAGGCAGTACTGGCATCGATCGACGGTCGAGCCGGCGACTCGTTGTCTCGGTATTGGTCCGAGGCCGGGGGAGTTGCGGAGGTCTTCGAGCGGTTGTCCTCTGCCGCGGCCGAACTGGGTCAGTCATGCACCGATACCGGCACGGACATCGAGTACACCAAACTGTCGATCCTCGCGGCGCTGGGCGCACTGGCGCTCGAGATTGCCGCCATGGTGGCGGCTGCTGTCCCGACACTGGGTGTCAGTACCGCCGGGGTCGTGGCGGCTGAGGTCGCAACAACACTCACGGTCCGAATGTTGTTGCAGCAATTGTTGATACGAGTGATCGAGGCTGCGGCAGTGGAAGCTGCCGCTGCCGTCTTCTCCGGCCTCGCCATTCAACTCGGGCAGATGACGATGGATCATCGCCAGTCGATCGACGGTGGCAAGGTCGTGACCGAGGGGCGCGACGGTTTCATCAAGGGACTTGCGAACGGAGGGTTGAAGACGACGCCGGATCGTGTCGGCCCTGACCCGAACCCGCCCCCGACCGGTTCGAGAGTGCAGGAGATCGCGCGGGGCGCCTTCGACGACGCGGTGTCGGGAGCGTCCGCTGCGATCGTGACGAAGGAAGTCACGGGCGGCGACGCCTCGTTGACTGACATCACTTCCGGCGCGATCGGTGGCGGGATCGGTTCCGTCAAAGACGGACTTGTCACTCGCAACGAGGACCTGAATGCGGCCGGTCTGAGCCCGACTGCGCTGAACTGGGACTTCTGAGTGGAAAGTCTCGAATCGTGGGCTACCAGTGACACGGGGTAGCCCACGACCTGGCTACTGAGCGGGCTTGAGAACCAGCGAGATCGAGTTGATGCAGTACCGCTGATCGGTCGGCGTCGGGTATCCCTCGCCCTCGAAGACGTGACCGAGGTGGCTGTGGCACTTCTTGCAGATGACCTCGACCCGGCGCATTCCGAGTGAGCTGTCTTCTTTCAGGATCACGGCATCCGAATCCGCCGGATCGAAGAAGGACGGCCACCCGCAGTGCGATTCGAACTTCTCGGTGCTGCGGAACAGTTCGGCTCCGCAGGCCCGGCAGGAGTAGACACCTTCCGTGGTGGTGTCGGTGTACTCGCCGACGAAGGGGCGTTCGGTGCCGGCTTGGCGCAGGACGGCGAACTCCTCCGGCGTCAGTTTTTCGCGCCACTCGCTCTCGGTGTACGTGACCTCAGGTGTGCTGTCGATGCCATCGTGTGAAGAACTCATGCCTCCACGCTAATGCTTTGTCGCCGTTTCGGCTTCGTGGGCAGGTGAGACGGCATCGAGTGGGGGATCGAGGAGGTACGCGGGATCGATTCCCCGATCCAAACGGCCCTCTCGACGCGCGACCAGATACCGGTATCCGAGGACACAGAAGATCACGATCAGCAGAAGGCTCCAGCCGAGGGTGCTCTTGGTGTATTCGGCCGCCCGGCCGAAGGTCGGCCAGCGGTTCGACCACCAGCTGTCGAACGTCATGAAGCCGTAGACGGCGAGCCAGGCCGGCCAGTTCCGCATGACCGAGTTCTTGAGCACCACGGACATCAGGAGCGGGAGCAGCATCATCGAGTAGTACATCTGGCCGAGCGAGGGCAGCAGGAACGACGCGGTCATGATCACACCGGTCGCGGTGGTGAGGAAGAAAAGTTCGTCGTTGCGGTAGTAGCGGTACAGAAGCCACAGCGAGACGACGACCATGGCGGCCAACACGACGCGCAAGAGCAGGATCAACCATTCGGGCAGACCGAAGTAAGCGCCGTTTCCGACAATCGAACTGTTGAAGTAGTCACGAGATTCGAGCAGGTACGGCACGGTGCGGCGGACGAAGTCCATCGGATCCGACGCCAGCGGCCATGCCACGACCGTGAGAATGAACGGGATGCCCAGGGCGGTGACGAACACCTTCCACTGACCGCGAACGAGTGGCAGCAGGAGCAGCGGCGCGAGAGTGGGTTTCACTGCGATGGTGAGACCGATCGCGGCGCCGGCCCACAGATCCTTCTTGCGCATCAGCAACAGGAGGAAGGCAACTTCGCCGAGCAGGACGAGGCCGTTGATGTTGGTGAACACCAACGTGTTGGTGACCGTCTCCGACATGAACGCGCCGAGCACCAGAATCGGCGCCGCGATGGAACTGATCGTCAGGTCGAACAAGCGCAACAGCAGGTAGAGAGCCACGAGAATTGCGACGGCATTGACACCGATGAACAGCCACCGTGAGCGCTCGGGATCGAGGATCGCCAGGGGTGCCATCAACAAGGAACCCGATGGTGGGTACAGGTAATGGGGGTCTACGGAGTTGAAATCTGCGGTGTAGACGTCGCGCCCGTTCCAGAACGCCAGCGCGGCGTTGTAGACCGGTCGGAAGTCATCGGTGATGGCGCCGTTGACTGCTGTGACGATGACACGATTGAGCACTGTCATCACGGCGATCGGCCACAAAACGAAGTTGACGACTTGTTGGGTTGTCCGCCCGGTACGCGGCTCGAGCTGTCGAAGGAACACTTCGGCACGGTACACCGGAGCAGGGTGTGATCGGGGGATGCACCCCTTTTCGGTCGTGGTGGACGAGCGCCCGAGTCAGGCCGGGCACACGCTTCCGTTACTGGGCAGGGAGGCGTCGCTGAGGTAGAGGCGCATCGCCTGTTGAGCGCACGTGGATTGTGCCGCCGGGTGACCCGCACCTTGCCAGTCCAGAGTTGCGAAGCGCGATCCTGCATTGGTCACGACGCCGGTGACGGTCGAGAGTCCGGAGTTTCCGACGGCCGGGTCACCCTGACCGCTCAGCACGAGGACTGGGGGCTTCAACTGATTCGGCAAGGGAGAGTTGGCGGTCGACGGCCAGCTGGCGCACGCCAGCAACCCGAGCGCGGCTTCTCGCCCGAACACCGGATAGTTGGTGCCCCACGTGTTCGCAAGCTCGCGCGCACGCCCGATGCCCGGCCATTGCATGCCGTCGGTGCATCGTCCGATGAACTGGCCGTCGCCGTCCACCTCGTTCTCCGCCCGGGCGGCGCGCTCTCGAATCGGTGAAGCGTTGCCGGTACCGAGCGCGGACAGAGCGTCGGACAGTGAGCGGGTCTCCTGCTCACGGTTGGTTCCGGCAGTCCACAGGCTCGCCGAAATCGCGTTCGACACCGCAGCGGCGGACAGCGGCTGGAATTCATCGGCGCGAGCGCGCTCCATCAAGTCCGTGACCGATTTCTTCGGATCAGGTCCGAGCGAGCACCCCAGCGCCACACATCGCTGAGCGAATGCCGCCAATGCCGCTTCCTCGCCCTGCACGCGGCTTTCGGCCTCGGTCGCAGCGTCGGTGGCAACCGGAGCGGGAGAATCGAGGATCAATCTCGCGAGGTTGTTCGGGTGGGCTGCCGCATAGCTCAGCGCGATGTCCGAGCCGGACCCTGCAGACCACAGAGCGATGGTCTCGACGCCCCACCGTGTACGTAGAGCGTCGATGTCCTCGGCTGCGGAGTCGGCGCCGAACTTCAGTTCTTGAGGGTCGAGGTAGTCCGTGCAGGCAATGGTGGCGTCGTGACCGAGGGCCGCGACCGCATCGGCGGCGTCACCGGTGGTGTCCGAGTCGAATTGGCCCAGATCGTGAAGTCCGCGCCGAATCTCCGGCGTCATGCAGTCGATTGCGGTGGACCTGTCGATTCCGCGGCGATCGAGGGCAACCACGGGATGTTCGGCGAGAACCGTGTTCAAGCCGGAAGCGGCGAGCATGGCCAGAGAGTTTCCCGACGAACGATCGGTGCCCGATGTGAACACGATCGGATACGCGTCGGCAGGCGTCGACGAGGTCCGAGCGCGGGTCAAGCCGGCAGTGAAGTTGCCGTCGATGGCGCCGGTCACGTCGATGGGGGCATTGAATTCCGCGCATTCGAGAATGACGCCGGCGCTCGACGCCGCGAGAGCCTGGTCGGCGAGTGACGTGCCGGTGCAGTCTCGCCACGGTATGTCATCGGTCGGGACGCCAGGGTCAACCGGCGGCGCATCGGGCGACGGTCCCTCGCTCTGGGCAGGGCTGCCGTCGGTGCGGCCTTCGACCGCGACGGCGGGCCGAAGCGACGGACCGGCGCCGCACGCACAACACGTCGCGAGGACGACGGCCATCAAAGCAACTCTGCGCATGCCGACCAGAGTGCCAGGTTCACCGACGTGGCTGCTGACGAACCCATCGAGTGAGGATCGTGCCGTCCGTATCGCCGAGAATGTGCGCGGGACGCATGGCTGTGGGCATTGCGTTGGGGGAGAGGGAGATTCGGCCGACTTTGCTCCCCACCAGTTGAGGTGACGTGGTGATGCAGAGTTCGTCGACGGCATTGTCCTCGATCAACTGCCCGAAAAGTGATGGTCCGCCCTCGCACAGCACGCGACGGAGCTTGCGAGCCGACAAGGCCCTGTCGATGTCGCCGCTGGTGACGTTCGGTGAGTCCGTCACCTCCACCTGCGCTCCGGCAGATCTCAGCGCCGAAATTGCCGCGGAGTCCGCGTCGCGACCGACAACTAGGATCGGTGGAACTTCGGTATCGCGAAGGAGTCGGCTTTCGGGGTCGATCGACGCGTGCGCCGAGACGACGAGGATCGGTGGGACCGGAGCGAGGCCGCTCGCCTTTCGTCGCGCCCGAGCTGCGTCCGAGACCTGCACACCCCCGTAGTTCTCGGCTCGCGCTGTGCCTGCGCCGACCACGACGACGTCACAAAGTTCGCGCAAGATCCCGAATACCGACTTGTCTGCCGGTGTGCCCAGTCCACCGCTCACTCCGTCAACGGAGACGCACCCGTCGATGCTGGAAACGAAGTTCACGCGCATCCAGGGTTGCGAGAGGTTCTCCGGATAGGCGTACAAGCCGCGGAGCTCGTTTTCGTGGCCTGGTGTGAAGTAGGTCGCAATATCCATACGGTGCACATGAGAGATCACATCACGTAGATACCCTTGACGGATGCATGAACGTCTTGTCGATCGCAGCCCGGTGGTACCCGCCGATCAACTGGTAGCTCAAATGGTGCCTCCCGCAATGTTCGACGAGGTGAGTTTTGCGTCCTACATTCCTGATCCGAAGGAACCGAGCCAGGCAGCTGCTGTCGCCAAGGCCGAGGAATTCTCCAAGCGCGTCACCAAGATCCGTAGTGGTGGACGCCGCGGACTGTTCGGCAAGAAGACCCAGGCGACCGGCGCCGGCCTGTACCTCGACGGCGGGTTCGGTGTCGGTAAGACTCACTTGCTGGCGTCGATCTTCCACAGCGTTCCGTCGCCGAAGGCTTTCGGAACCTTCGTCGAGCTGACGCACGTCGTCGGCGCTCTCGGCTTCAACAAGGCGGTCGAAGCGCTCGCCGACCACAGCGTTCTCTGCATCGACGAGTTCGAGCTCGACGATCCGGGCGACACCATGCTCGTATCCCGCCTCCTTTCGGAGCTTTCCGCGCGCGGCGTGTCCATCGTCGCGACGTCGAACACGCTTCCCGGCCAGCTCGGGGAGGGTCGCTTCGCCGCCCAGGACTTCCTGCGCGAGATCAAGAAGCTCGGCTCGATCTTCGAGACGATTCGCGTCGACGGCCCCGACTACCGTCACCGCGATCTCCCGCCCGCACCCGAGCCCATCTCCTCGGAGGAGTTGGTCTCTCGGGCCGACGCCATCGACGGCGCCACGCTCGACAACTTCGACGAGCTGTGCAAGCACCTCAGCACCCTGCACCCGTCGCGGTACAACAAGCTGGTCGAGGGTGTGAAGGCCGTGTTCATCGACGGTGTCCACCCGGCAACGGATCAGTCCGTTGCACTGCGCATCGTGGTTCTCGCCGACCGCCTGTACGACGCGAGCATCCCGGTCACCGTTTCCGGCGCACGCCTCGACGAGATCTTCACTCCCGAGATGCTCGCCGGTGGGTACAAGAAGAAGTACTTGCGCGCGACCTCGCGTCTGCTCGCACTTTCTCGTTTCGAGGTCGCGGCCGGCTAGCCTGCACGCCTGTCAGCTGACGGGGCGCTCCATCACGAAATCGTGGTGGAGTTGTGCGCCCACGAGGAAAGTCTTCGTGCCGACCTGTGTGAAACCGTGCTTTGCGTAGAACTTCTGGGCGCGCAGGTTCTCCTGATTGACGCCCAGCCAGATCCCGGCACTTCCGCTGCGTCGTGCGTGGTCGACAACCGCGTCCATCAAGGATGCTGCCGCGCCGGTTCCGTGGTTACCCGGAAGCACGTACAACTTGCTCAGTTCCGTTGTCGGGCGAAGTGTCACAGCAGCTTTGACGTCCGGGTCGGAGGGCTCGTCGTCGACAAGCATCGCGTAGCCGACGATCGAACCGTCGCGAATGACCTTGAGAACGGTTCGTGTCGGATCGGTCAGGTACTCGGAGAACTTGTCGACGGAGAGAACGTTGTCGATGAAGGCACTGATGTCGTCGTCGGATGCGTCCGGCGGACACGCCAGTGGAAATGTCACCGCTGCCACGTCGGCTATTGCTTCGGAATCCCAGATCCCGGCCCGGTCAACGGTGATCGTCACGTCAGTTTCTGCCTCTCGTGCACACAATTCGGTCAATCAAGTACACCACTTTCCTCGGGCGCAATGCTCAAGCGGCGTTCTCGGCGACCGGAGTTGTGGCTCGTTTCGGTGCGAACGCGGGAGCAAGAACTATCAAGATCGCGCAGAACGCCAGCGGAATCAGGAACCCGATTCGAAGGTCACTGAAGGCGGCGACCGCGCCGACGATGCCGCCGCCGACGACTGTGCCGACGTAGTTGAAGAGGTTGATGCGTGCGATCACCGCATCGACCTGATCCGGGGGAGCCATCCTGCCGGCAGCGCTGAAGCAGATCGGAGCGATCACCGGTACCCCGAGCCCGACGATGAGGAACCCGGCGATGGCAACGGCGGGAGATTGCGCGAGGACGACAACTGTCATACCGACTACGCCGATGAGAGAGCCGATCCGCACGACGGTGGTCTCACCGAATTTCCCGACCCAGTAGTCCCCGGTCAGTCGTGCGACAAGTGCCGCGATCTGATACGCCGCCACGGAAAGGGCAGCGGTCCCGGCGTCGGCGAGCAGTTCGTCCTTGACGTACAGAGTCGACCAGTTTCCGACGCTGAAGTCGACCGCGTAGAACAATGCCATCGCGACGCCGAGGAGGACGAAGGCGCGGGTGGGTACCGCGAATTTCGCGGTGCTCGTGATGTTTGCCTCGGCAACCGGAGACTCGGACCGATCGAGTAGTTGCGGGCCGAAGGCCAGAAGCATCAGTCCGACAACAACTCCCGCGATCACCTGCGTGACGCGGATCGAAATGTCGAGGCCTGCGGTAGCAGAGATGAACAGGGCGCCGACAATCGCTCCGACGCTCCAGGAAGCATGGAACGAGGAGAGGATGAAGCGGCCCTTGGCGTGTTGGATCGAGACTGCCTGCATGTTGGCGGCCGCGTCGACCATGCCGAGTCCGATGCCGTAGATCGCCAGGAAGACGAAGAACATCGCTGCGTTGGGCGCAATTCCGGTTGCCCCGCCGAAGACTGCGATGACGGCGAGCCCAGTTCGCAGGGTCATCTTGCTCGACGTTCTCACGGCCAGCATCTCGGCGAGCACGCTGCCGAGCCCGGCGATGACGGACACGGTGACAACCGCAACCACAACCAGTGTCTCGCTCAGCTCGAACAAGTCCTTGTACTGCGGCAGCTGCGTCAGAATGGCGGCGAGCAGAAATCCTTGAAGTCCGAAGGCCACCGAAGTGGCGATCCGAGCCCTCGTCAGGGTGCGGGTGTTATCCGTCATCAAGCAGGGCCTTTGTCTCGTTCGTTCGGTTAGGCCGAACGGTACTGGATCTTGATACTGGTCGAGTGTCCAACAAAGCTGCGTGTTTTGCACGGTTCTTTGATTAACTGACCGACATGACTCGGCAGCCGACACCAGAATTTCCGACTTCCTTCGTCTGGGGAACCGCCACTGCGGCCTATCAAATCGAAGGAGCTGTGGCCGAAGACGGTCGCGGACCGTCGATCTGGGACGAGTTCTGTGACCGTCCCGGTGTTGTCGTCGGGGGCGACACCGGGACGGTCGCTGCCGATCATTATCACCGCTGGGAGTCGGACATCGAGCTGATGAATCAGCTCGGGCTCGACGCTTATCGGCTGTCTCTGTCGTGGTCGCGCATTCTGCCCACCGGATCGGGGGCCGTGAATGCGAAGGGGCTCGACTTCTACGACCGCCTGATCGACCGACTGTGTTCGGTGGGAATTACTCCTGCCGTCACGCTCTTTCACTGGGATCTGCCCCTTGCCTTGCAGGAACAGGGCGGCTGGATGAACCGCGACACCTCGTATCGGCTGGGGGAGTATGCGCAGGTCGTCGGCGAGCGACTGTCGGATCGGGTCGGAATGTGGATGCCGCTCAACGAACCAGTTGTGCACACGCTTTACGGGCATGCCCTCGGAGTTCACGCCCCCGGACTGGCCTTGGGGTTCGAGGCTTTCCAAGCCGCACATCACCAGCTGCTCGGGCATGGCCTCGCTGTCGAAGCGCTTCGGGCAACCGGATGCACGAACATCGGAATCGCCTCGAACCATGCTCCGGTGCGTGCCGCTTCGGATTCGCCGGAAGACGTGATGGCTGCCGACATCTACGACCACGTCGTCAATTGGATGTTCGCCGACCCGGTTCTGGTCGGGAAGTACCCGGCCGACGAATTCGCTCAGCTGCTCAGCGGTCCTGTCGACGAGGACTTGAAAATCATCGGGGCGCCGCTCGACTGGTACGGGATCAACTACTACGAGCCGACGATGATCGCCGCTCCGGTGGAAGGCCAGGGGACCGAAGGTGTGCTCGAAGTCGACCTGCCCCCGGGCCTGCCCTTTGCCCCTGTCGCGATTACCGGTTATCCCACAACCGATTTCGGTTGGCCGATCGTTCCCGAGGGGCTGGGCGAGATCTTGCGGACGTTCCACGCCCGCTTCGGTGACGCACTGCCGCCGATCTACATCACCGAAAGCGGATGTTCATTCCACGACGCCCCGGATGCCGCAGGCGTCGTCGACGACGAAGCACGAATCGACTACCACGATGCGCACCTTCGCGCCCTCCGATCGGCAATGGACGACGGTGTCGACGTCCGCGGTTATTTTGTGTGGTCACTTCTCGACAACTTCGAATGGGCTGCGGGATACAAAGAGCGATTCGGCCTGGTGCACGTCGATTTCGACACCCAGAAGCGCACTCCGAAGACCTCGTTCGAGTGGTATCGCGCCCTCATCGCCGAGCACAAAGCGGCTCAGGTCTGACCTGTGCGGAGGCGGTCTGGGTTGCATTCTCGAACCGGGCCGCCTAGCCTCGTCTCTCATGAAGCGAATTCTCGTAGTAAGCCGCCGTAGCGGGGTCTGAATCGGACCGACCCCTCGCTGCGGGTCGTCTTGCTACCAGTTGGTCCTCCACTTCATTCCAGGAAGACCACGATCATGACTTACAACTTCGCTTTCGCTTCTGATTCTTCTTCTGCTGCTGATCCCTTCGCGGCGCGTCACGGCAAATCTCTGCCCGCCGGCTTGCGTGCCGAATGCTCAGCGATGTCGTGGACCGAGTTCGAGTCCACGTATGCGGCTATGAGCGGCCCGATCCGTCTGGGTGCGTGGTCCTCCGAGAAGATTGCGCCGGGTCGTTGGGCCTTCGAAGCGACTCTCGGTCTGGGGGAGCGTATCCAGAAAGCGTCCGCCACCTCGACCGGCGCGATCTCGGCCATGACGTCGATGCTGCACGACGCGGGAATCTCGCTCGAGATCCTGTCTTTCCATCAGCACCAGATCGGCCACCGCACTGCGACGTTCATCTTCACCGAGTGCGACGGCCGTCGGAGCTGGGCGATGGGTATTGCGGAGTCGTCGACGGAGTCCTCGCTGCGCGCGATGACTTCGGCAGCGAACCGCTTCTCTCACTGAGCAGCTACAACAATCTGATCAGCTACATCAACCGCAGTACTGACGTGGATGCCCGAGGGGGCTTGCGTCAGTACTGCGGCCCGTGTGTTCGGCGCTCGAACGCAAAAAGCCGGAACCCTGAGGTTCCGGCTTCTTGCATTCTCAAATGGTGCGCGATACTGGGATTGAACCAGTGACCTCTTCCGTGTCAGGGAAGCGCTCTCCCGCTGAGCTAATCGCGCGGGTTCTGGAGAAAAATGGAGCGGACGACGGGATTCGAACCCGCGACCCCAACCTTGGCAAGGTTGTGCGCTACCAGCTGCGCCACGTCCGCATGAGCAATGAACTCCGTTACCGGAACTCAGTACTTTTCTAACTTATCAGACCTGCAAGCAGGTCTTGACCATCAGGCCCTAGGGCCTGACGTGGTGCGCGATACTGGGATTGAACCAGTGACCTCTTCCGTGTCAGGGAAGCGCTCTCCCGCTGAGCTAATCGCGCGAGGTGGAGACGGGAATCGAACCCGTGTGCACGGCTTTGCAGGCCGTTGCCTCACCACTCGGCCACTCCACCGTAAAAGGTTGAGTCACACCTCTCGAGCGGACGACGGGATTCGAACCCGCGACCCCAACCTTGGCAAGGTTGTGCGCTACCAGCTGCGCCACGTCCGCATCGCACCGTGTTGCTTGGAGAGCTGCTCGCTCTCCTCGGTGCGTTGGAAACATTAGCCGACCGTGTCGGATACACACAAATCACCAGCTCAGTGGCGTGTTCGGAGTCGAATCGGCCCGTTGCGCGCGTTGCAACTGTCCGTCTTGGCGATGAATACGGTCTGAAATCAGCTCGAATTCGTAGATTTCGGGGTCGCCTGGAGCAAAACGAATGCCAACCTGGTGATTCGTATTCATCGCGCAGCCGTGTTAATGTTCCAACTCGTTCGAGCGCATGCGTTCGGATGACTTACGGTCCCGTGGCTCAGTGGGAGAGCGTCCGCTTCACACGCGGAAGGTCGCTGGTTCGATCCCAGCCGGGACCACAACAAGAAACCGCCTGGTAACAGGCGGTTTCTTGCATTTCTAGGGTACTTCCTTTTCGGGCCCGTGGGCCCTATGTGGGCCTTGCCAATTTGTTGGCCTCCGCGGGCACGGCTTGTTTTGCGACGGCTTGGCCTGGTAGCGGCACGCTCTGACGCAGCTCTGGTATCTTCGATGTCATACGGCCCCCGTTGGTAGGGAATACCTGCTGAGAGCAGTGATCGGGCGGTTTCATAGCCGCCTGTAGCGAAAAGGGAACTCGGGGATAACAGCAGGCCGCTCACATGACGCCAGCCGCAGAAAGTCACCTGCCGTGCGGAACAACCAGTAATTCTGGAGTTCCGTCGTGTCTTCTGCATCTGCCCTTCCTGACCTTCGTGCGTTCTCAGTGCCCGAGGTCTCTGAACGTCTGCAAATCAGCCAACGCGCCGTCTGGCGCTTGCTTGCCGACGGTCAGCTGAAAACCCTCTTTGCCCGTAAGCCGGGTGTACCGGTGCGTATTCCGGCAGAAAGCCTGCGCGCACTGCTGGCCAACGGTCACAGTGACGGTATTGGTAGCGATGTCTGACGCCGCACGCATAAAACCCGCCAGCGGCGCTGACGGGGGCTTGAAGAAGGCTAGGGAGTCTTGGGGCAACGAAATGCCACGCCGTCGCTTACGGCAGTCACTGCTAGTCCATCGCGGACACGGGTCATAGCGACCGGATCGTCGTACCCGTGACGGCCGGCACGCTGAACCTTGTAGAGCTCGGAGAGGTCGTGGCCACCCGCGACAAGCTAACTGTCCCTATCTGGACGGCCTGGCGCCCGAGATTGGCTGCGCTTCTTCCAAGCAAGGCGACCGTGGGTAATCACATGGGGAGAGTCCTGCGAGCGTGCCAAGGGCGCGGAGAAGGCTTCCTGATGGCCACCGTGATTGTGTGCCGGGGCCGGGACGGGCATGGTGTCGGCGAGCCGTATGGCTCGCCTGCGGATGCTTGGGATGCTCGACGACGCCATCTGTGAGCGCGCAGTGGACATCATCGACCGTCTGCACTGGGTGGTGAGCGCCGCAAGAGCGTGTTTGAGACGCTGAGCGGCATTCTGCGGGGCCTTGAAGCAGCCCCGTCCCGTCGCCGCATCATCGATTCGTTCGTCAAGGCAATCGCGCGATGGGATGTCGAGAACGATGCCCGCGGATGCCAACCGTTGCTCGGCCTCGTAGTGGGCTGCGGATCCGCTGCTTGGTGGTGGTGATCAACCACGAAGGTCAAGAGGGCACGAGCGGGCCGCCTGGTGCGGCGGTGAATGTAGACCCCGACGCGGTCGTGACGCTGCACCCTGAGAGGACGCAGACGCCGATGGGGTCGCGGCGCCTCGGTTGCGAACTGTCAAGGACTGACACGGCGTTCCGGCACCTGGCCGCCTCCGGTGACCTCATGGTCTCGGGGAGTCGCCTCCGCAGTAGCGCGAGGGTGGTGGTGCAGTTTCACACCAAGCCAGTGAGGTCGTTCTGGGCAATGCCGCCGGTACCCGACTCTGCGATGCAGTGCTCGACTTCGGCACGCCGCTGCGAGTTCGCGTCGGTACAGGTGGTGCGAGCGGCCGAGATGGCCTTCTCGGCAGCTTCTTTCGCAGCCTTCGCTGTCAGCAGATCGACCGAGAGCGGCTCACCGCGCCGCACTCGGATCACCCGACGCCGGTGCCTACGAAGGTGCGCTGGACTTATCCGACCGACTCGGTGAGGGCGAGGTTACGCGACTGGTGGCGCTGCACTTCTGGGTGGATTTGGCCCTGGTCGTCGGACCGTGGTCACCTCGACACATGGCCGTGGTCCGTGCGCCTATGGTGCACCTGACGCTGATCGGGTTACGCCGCGGTGATCTGGCAGGGTTTCGCTGGAGCGCAATTAATTTGGACGGTGTAAGCATCGCGGTGGCCGCACGGACTAGGGGCGCGTCACAGGCCGAACCATCGATCAGAGCAATGGCAAGACTGCCACCGCGCGGAGATCACTGAAACTGGCGGCCTCAGTACTGACCGTTCTGCGGGATACGGAGGAACGACAGAAGTTCGCCAAGAAGTGAGCGGGTGAAGCATGGGTCGGGAACGAGATCTCCACGTGCTCATGCACTGGGACGGCCGCGCGATAGCGTCGCGGACTCTGAACGACTGGTGGAAGGAGGCGTTGCGGTACGCGGTCGTGGACATCTCTTGGTCGAATTGGGATCCGCTCCGATTGTCGGCGAAATAAACCAGCCTGGGAATCAGAATCGGACTATTTGGCCGAGTTATTTCGTAGAGGCAATGACCTGCGAGAACGGACGATCCCGAGTTTCTTCGAGTTTCTCCACCACTTTGCCGTAGAGAAACCTCGAGGCGAAACGTGTTCTCCTGTAGGATGATTCGATAGTCGCGCGGTGTTGCGCCCGAGGCATCCGACGCTCTATGGTCAGTCCATGGACGGCGAAAGCGGCAGGACTGGCGCAAACGGGGGGTCGTCCGATTTGCCGCGGTTTGTGGGCGCGCGTGATTTTGCCGAATCCACTGGGATCCCGTTGCGCTCGCTACACCGATATCTGATCCGCGGTCTGATTCCGGGCGCCGAGCGCGTGGGTCCCGGGACTAAATGGCGAATCCCCTTGTATGCCAGTGCGTTCGGAAAACCCGCGACTGACCGCCGTATCCCCGGCGACACCGCCATTTAGCTTACAAATTGAAGAACCCCCGGCACGATTAGGCCGGGGGTCCGTCGAAGGTGCGTTGAGGCCGAGTTACCAGCTCGATTCTCGATGATGCCTATCCCCGAAGGGATTCACTCTTGCCGGAGTGTTCTCAGGGTACATGCTGCCCAGAAGATGTTTCAACAATCACTGCCTCGCATGTTGCAGAACTGCAATCACCCCACGCTGGCTCTGCTCCGCCCCGGTGGAGCGAGCTCTACAAGCTGATCGTAGACTTCAGCGTCCCCGGCCGAGCCTTGATTAAGGGCGCCGACTCCACTGATGGTGCACAATCACTGAAGCCCGGCAACCCGATAGCACTCATCGCCGAAGCTGAGGAACTCGGCGGAGGTGACGCCGCCCATGCCGTGGTTGCTCGAATCCGACCTGATCTTCTGACGGTTGACCTTGATGGATGCGCCGACGTCATACAGTCGGGGGTCCTGGACGCTGCGGAGAGGGTGGGCGCACCGCTGGTCTACTTGGCCGCTTCCGGATCACCCAATTCGGTCCACATGGTTTTCGCGCCAGCTACGGCCTGGGCGCGGACCCATCTGAGGAGCCAGATCGATGAGATTCGCACGTGGGCTGGATACGACACCCGGGCGGTCGATGTCCTCACCCCAGCTCGCTACCTGCGGCTGCCCGGCTCGGCCTCACTCAAACTGGGCGGCGAATTCTGTCGACCGATCGATGTTGACGGCACGCCCCTGTCAGCCGCCGCTGCGGCCGCCCGGGCCCGCGCTGCCCTCGTCAGCATCAACCCATCGACCCGGCGCGATGTCGGTGATACGACACCTCCTGCCAGCGAAAGGCGTTTGCAGCCAACGAATGTGGGCATTGATGCGGTCACCGCTACCGGCATCGTGCGGACATCACCTGAAGACGCATCACCGGCCGTTGTGACCGATATTGCGCCGCGGGCATGGCGCCGGCGGAAGCGATTCACTTACGCGGACTGGCGGATCCTTATGAGCCACCCGCCTGTCGGTACCCGCTCAGACCGAGCCACCGAAGCTGCATGGAGGCTGTGGCAGTCGGGCATCCGCGACTGGTCGATTTCTGGCTGGTACTACCGAAACTGCGTGGTCTTCGAGAAGTTCACTGGCCGGGACAGCACCGCCCCGGGCAGTAGCCGGGCGCACTGGGAGTCCATCGCCACCCGGGCACGTGCGCATCGCCCACCACTGAGCAGCGCTGAGCGCGGCGTTATTGACCGCGTCCGCGAACGAATGTGCTCCTGGACCGACCGCCCTGCCCAGGCCATCGCGATGCTCGCCATCCTCGAGCATCGCTTCACTGATGGCCACGGACTCACTGACCGCCCTATCGCGGTCCGAGATCTGATGTCGTGGCTGAATGTGGCCTCTATCGGCACAGCCAAGGCTCTCCTCGACGGTCTCGTAGAACAGCGAGCCCTCGCGGTCTCCACCCCTTACGCGCAGACCGCTCCCCGAGAAGCGTCCCGATACTCGCTCGTAGATCCAGAAGTTGTTTTATCCCAGTCATATCCAGAACATGACGTCACAATCCTGTGCACTCCGACCCCACCCCCATCCCCCCTTACACCTACCGTCGGCGAGCCGCTCTCCCCGCTCTGGGGCCTGCTGGGCGCTGACTGCTGGCGGGTCTACTCCCATCTACTGGCAAGCTCCACTCCCTTAGCGTCAGCGGTCCTGGCCTCTGAGGTTGATCTGCCCGTGGGTACCCGGCGCTACGGCTGTCTCCGCCTGCTGGATGCTCTGGTGGCCGCGCAGCTAGTCGAGCGGACTGATCGAGGTCGCCGCACGAAATGGGTGGCTCTCGCAGGTGACGCAGTCCGGCGGGCTGAGGAGGCTACCGGTGCGCTAGTGCGGCTGAAGGCACTGAGGACTCGGATCAATGCTGAAAGGGCTGCTTGGCACGCCGAGACACGTACCGAGCACCGCAGGGCCCAGCGTGTGCTGCGCCGGATCCTTGATGGGCTGCGCGAACGCTCGCCGAAACGACAGCTCGAATTAGAATTCGAGGTCGGTGAGGAGTTCTCAGCTGCGAGTGTCGCAACAGCTCGTCCGACCGTTCGGACGAAGCGCGGGCGACACATGCGTCCGCCGGGACGTCCATCAGGTCGGGGAAGTCCCTAGATGAGCGTGACTGCTATGTGATCCCATGTTTGGTCGGAGCCTGGACTCGACCTGCTCACGACCGCCTGGCAACAAGAATTCTCTCGGTGTTGAAGTGCTTGCGCCCGGTCGGCTGAGAATTGGCGGAGCCAACATCGATTACCGCAGCGCAGATGCGGTAATCACGAAAGGTATTCCTATGGAAACGAATGAACCCACGAACATAACGATCATCGGCTGGCCGACTCCGGACGGAGAACCGGCCGCCACGCTAACGGGGTATGCGCGCCCAGAACAGGAGGCGACTGGTCTGGCAGCATTTGCTGCCGCCATCTCGCGGTCTTCTCCCGATGACGTAATTGGAGCAGTGCTCTGGGACAGCCAGTTCGACCAAAGTAGATTCCACGAGGCCGCCGACAGCTCCTTGTTCGCTAAGGATTCCGACGATTGGCTGGCTCAGAATCCAGCGGCTGTTGCGTCAGCCCGTGAACGTCTAATCGAGACAGTCACCAAATACCTCTTCGGGCCGAACCCTGCGCGGGTTGATGGTTATTTGAACACTGGACAATTCGTGTCGGTCTTCAATGATTTGGCAGCCGCGGTCGACGAGCAAAATGACGAGTACCAAGCAGTGGTTGGCCTTGGGGAGCTGCCGGAGCTGAGTCCATACTGGAGGACCGAGTGAAATTGCGACACTCCAACATGAAGCGACAGGCTGTCACGGTCATTGGGGGTTCAGTATCTCCGCGCACATACCGGGCGCTCCAACCACAGAACCCCGCAAGCGGCCTCGTGCTCTGACAGCGCGACTGCCCGGTTCCCCGGCTGCTGTCCCATCTGCAACGCGCGCGGCCGCACGGTGCTGCTGACATTGTGATTTCGATGCCAAGCACCACGGCACCGTACTGAGCGGGTGCTCTGGATGACTTTGCTCAACTTCCGTTCTCTACGTTGTCTGCGATGATCTCGCAGGTTAGCGAGGTTTCGAGGTGTTTGGCTGGGCAGTGCCGTCGACGTGCATGATTCCGAGCTGATGTGGGCCGCGACGATGGCCGCCAGCCCACCGCCGACCTATCCACTCCTCGAGGCGATCGAGAAGCAAGAGCACAAGTTGAACTTTTGTGAGCGAGAGCCGGTACCGGGGGCAGCAGGTGCAGTTCGTGGCGGTTGACCTCAGCACCGATCTCGACGTGCGCGAATGAGGCGGCACTGGCCCACCTGGGGGTGTAGGCGATGGGTTCCCTTCATTTGCCAGCTCGATGAGGGCACGCAAGGTGGGGGGCGGCCCAGGACAGCAACCCACCCCGCGGTGGTACGGCCGCGCGTGAGGGTCTAATGATGTCGAAGACCAACTCGGTTGCCTTGCGGTACAGGGCAACCGATCTGGTCAGCGGCACCCCGGATTAGTGCGCCAGTTGGGGTCGGTGCGGAACTCGCGCGTTCACTCTCGAGGACCTCCTCGAGTCGCGGTTCAAACGGGCGGTGACGGTGGCAGCCGACAGCCTGCAGGACGCGGGCTTCGATGCTGGAGAGATAGAGTTTCCGGACAAGGTGGCTCGGACGGTTTCGTGTTCGGTCGGGCTGATATGACCGCTACGGCGATGAGTGTGCGAGATCCCGGCGACCCACTTGGAGAGGGTGGACGGCGCAAATGCCCGCTCCCCGTCAGGTGTGAATGTGTCGGCAGCGTCGACGAGACACGCGGCAACAGTGGTTGGGTGCGTGGGGATCGCCGCATGTTGGTTGGTCTGGCACCAGCTCTCGAAGCGGCGCCAGGCCGAGGCGTAGGTCTTCAGGGTGCCGTCCGAGTGAGAGGCGGACATCGACTGCATGATCTTGGCGGTCATCGAGTCGGTCAGATCGGGCGCCGCGGCCGCGGCGATGTTGTTTTCCCGGGTGACAGGGACCGGTACTTCTCGCTGAGACGCCATACGGGCACGTTAGCGACCCCCACCGACACTTTTCGTCATCCGAAACATGCGCCGAGGTGGCCTTTTCCCGGAGACGCTGCGAGAAAGGAAATTCTCGTCGGTTACCGCGCATAAATAGGGAGTGACATGTGGGCGGGGTAGAGGGTAGCGGTTTCGGCGTGAATACGTAACTGTCGAGATCTGGCGGGATGCCGCGAAAACTGACAGAACAACCCACCTTGCCGAGCAATATGGGTTGAGTCATAAAGGGATTTGACCTGCATGGATACGGCAGGCTGTCTGCCTGTGTGACGGTTCCGGTTCAGCGGCGGCGTCGTGGCTGTCTGGGACGCTGGTCAGATCATTTTGGAGCGGCGTCCGCCGCGACTCGTGCGCGGTAGGTTCGCCCAGCAGCCTGTTCCCTGATGGCAACAGTCCAGGTCACGGGATCGATGACCGGGGTCGCATGACCGTGATGTGTGCGAAATGCTGGGCGGATGATGTTCACTGATGTCACAATCTATTCGTGACGTTGGGCGCCGCATCGAAACGATTCTGGCTCATCGCCGCCGTTCTTCTTTTGCTGATCAGCATGGGGTCGGTGGCGTGGGTACTTAGCGGTGCGCCGCCGGCGGCAGACGATCAAGCGTTCCGCGCCACGATGGCCGGCTGGGGAATCGGCATCGCCGCGCTGCTGCTAGCTGTGGTGTCACTGGCGATCGCGCTGCGAAGCGAGACCGCGAAACCACCAGCCCAGTCCTCGCAGTCACCCGGCGCGCACACCACACAAGTGATCGACGGAGGGAGCATCGGCACGATTGGCGGCACGCACACGTGGGGCTCGCGGGACACACCGAAAGGGCCTCGTCCTTTATGAGTTGGCCCCGTCGACCGGACCATACTGGTACTGCTCGAGACAGATCTGTCACCCAGTCTGTCACCCAGAACGTCAACGACGGCTATGCCACCTTCGACGGTCACCACGTTCACAATCAGATTCACATCGACCAGATCGTAATCGCCGCCGCGACGTTGAGCCCGGCCGATGCCCGCGACTGCCATGACGCACTGCTGCGATACCAGCTCGAAGAGATCCACCGAAGACAGAATTCGAAGCTCGGTGCCAATCCGGAATACATACGGCCCCAGTACTTTTCCGCCTGGGCGACGTATGCCGGACGCAAGAGCTGGAAACAGCGGGTGGCTGCCTACCTCGACGACATCGAATCAGCCTTGGAGGTGGGTCGGCAACGGCATTCTCTTGAGGAGATCAGGCAGTGGCGTCGCGACTATGTGGACTCTGCAGCCACCAATGCAGGAGTGCGGGCAGCACTGGCCCTGCTGAAGACCACTGATTTGGAGACGATCTTCGCCAGGCTGAGTTCTCGCGACAAGGACAGGGAGTCCACCTACCAGCACGCGGCGAGAGCGGCACAATGGATCGCCCGCCAAGTGAACGACCCCCAATTCGGGCTCGCGTTGTGCATAGCGGGCCTCTTCGGTAGTGGGAAGTCCAGATTCCTCACCGAGATCGCGTACAAGGAAACAATGAAGGGTGACCTGGTGATCTGGGTCCGACCGGCGACCGCCGCCGACACAATCGTCGTGGCCGTCGAACGCTATTTGGCCGAGGCGACCGGTCGGAAAGACGTTGGGCTCGGCGACCTGAGTGGTCTCCGTCGGACTGAGCACGGTGACGTCGCGGTGACGTTCCTCGTCGACGACCTGGACTCGTGGGCACGGGCGACACCAACGCTCCTCGACGAACTGCACAGGCTGGTAGACCACCTGTCGCGATACGACAAGGTGCGGTGGGTGTTCGCGTCCGAAACTAATTGGCTGGATGTAGTCACGCCGGTGGCGTCGACTTGGAGGAGCATCGCCTACCGCCAATACATCGACACGCCTGACCACGAGGTGTCCACCCTGGAACGCGCCACGGGCTGGCTGGACCTGGATGCCGCCAATCGAGAGCACGGTCTGGGGTTGAAGATTCTGCAGACGACGGGGTTGTCGCTGCCCGAGTTGGCGACGGCGGATAGGGACCGCAACGCGTTCGCCTTCGAGTTCACCCACCTGTACACGCCATTGAACGCGGTTATGCGGTTGGCCGTGTTCAATGGCGATCTGGAAGCAGCGGGGCCGCCACTCACCGACGCCAACTCGGTACAGTACGTGCAACGCTACTGGGAGTGGATCAAGGATGCCGTGGCGCGCAGGTTCAATGCCGCACCGACCGCGCTCGAGGCCACTGTGCGTGACATTGCCCAACACCATTCCGCGGAACCGTCGCACAACCTTCAGCTTCCCGCCGGGGTGGCCGCTAATCATGCGCTCCTAGAGCAGCTCGCCACGACGGGTCTTGTCCGCATCCTTACCCACGGCGATGAGCTCATCGAAGCACCTCACTACACCCTCACGACCGACTTCCCCGCACTCTGGGGATATCGCGTGTCACGTTTTGTGGACTCGGCCGACGACCCCGAGGTCAGAAGATGGTGGTCGAGGGCGACCGACGGCTCGTGGATCGCGGAGTCGACGTGCCAGTTCATGCTGTCGCATGCTGCAGGGAACAGCGACGGCAGCACCGATCTGTGGCAGCACTGGATGGCCAGATCCGCCCCGAAGGCGCCGATGTTCTTTGCTGCGGCGGCCCTCCCCGAGTCCGCCGAGGTGCGCATCGCGACGGACTGCATTACACGGCAGGGCTTCAAGGTGCGCTCCAAAAGGGAGCTGTTCGCCCTGCTGCGATTCCTCGCGACCGCCAAGAATCCCGAATGGTCAGGTCCCGACCGGCTCCGAACGATCGTCAAGCTCCAGCCCACTGCCGCCGGTTATCAGCTAGATCCCTATCTCGAATGGGCGCTGACCGATGTCCTCGGCAACGATGCCTTGATCAACCGTCACACCTATCTGGAGACCCTGCTCGTCTTGGACCGTCTGCCCGACGGACCATGTGCGCACGTGGCTGCCGCGGCGTTGGCGCGCCGCGGCTCGCTGTTTGAGACCGACCAGAAATGGGCGGAGACGATCCTCGAGTACTGCGTGCGCCGGTCCAACCCGCGGGCCCGTACGTCGAAACTTCGTGCCAAGGACACACAGCGCCGAGACAAGGCGACGAAGAAGCGGCGCAAACCCGCTACTCCCAAGCCCGTACCGGCGAAGACGCCACTGGTGATGACGGAGAACAAGCCAGACTTCAACAACAACTTCCCTGGACTACTCACCTCTATGGTCGCCTCGACGATGGTGGAGAGCGATGGTCATGTTGCGTGCCGAATGCTCGCTCAGATCGGTTGGTGGACAGCGGAAGAACATAACGTCGATCTGGAGCTTGCACGATATATGCGACGCAGTTTGACCACTTCTTACGGGGCGACCATTCACTACGCCAGAGACGATGGTCTCGTCGACGAGTACGTCGCGGTGGTGCGGGATCTGCTGTCGGGGCGGCTGCTGTCGGGGCGGCCGCTGGCAGGTAACAACGCCTTCTACCTGATCAAGCATTCAACGCCGACACATCGTAAGCGCGACGTCATCGTCAGGCCGGTGTTCCATGAGTTCCTCGACCAGATCGGGGCCGATGCTGACCTAATGCGTCGATTGGGTTCGGAAGCTACGACACTGATCCATGCCAACCGTGGCCATGCGTCGGGCAGCCGGTAGGCGATGGCTCGAAGATGCGAACTTCGGCACTTTGTCGACAGCTAAGCAAGCACCACAAATATGCTTCGCGGTCTGCTGCCATTGAGTTCGTGGTGGCTTCGGGAAAGGTCTTGAACTCCGATAAAGAAGTCTTCGCCTGGGCGGTCACGGCGCGCCCATCTACTAATCGACGCAGTGCAGGCGAAGATGAACTGTGCTGCCCATTCTGCTCGCCCAAGTGCCCACGACCGAGCCTCCAGTTCTGCCGGATATTCCAGTGGAAACTCTGCCGCCTGCTGAAATACCCTCGTCTCCGACGATCCCCGTCACACTTGAAGACTTGAAAAGTTTCCTCGACTCGGCATCGTCGTCGCCCGAAGGGCTGACTCAACCATGTGCGACCGTGCTCGCGAGCCTTGCAGTCCTATTATCCGGATTTCTCGTGTACTTGACCGGAATTTGGACACGAAGGCAAACCAAGAGACATTTCAAGACTTCTCATGATCTCGAAGTCACTCGCGGTTTGCGCGACAGATTCACCACCATCGCCGGCCAACTCGCGGATCCCGCCTCAGCTGTTCGTACTGCTGGCGTCTACGCAATGGAAGCTCTTGCCAACGACTGGCTGGTACGCGGAAATAAGTCCGAGGCGCAAGCTTGCATCAACGTCCTGTGCAGCTACATTCGTACGCCCTATGCGCCACTGCAGGGCCTCGGCCAGAATCAGACGAGCAGAATAGTCCGGAACACTCTTACGGACCGAATCGTCGAGGAGCACTACGAATACCGTCTGGACGATCGTGAAATACGTCAAAGCATCATTCTCACGATTGTTGCTCACTTGAAGCCTGATAGCGAGGTCAAATGGAGTGATCTAGATTTCGATTTCACCGGCGCGCACCTCGACAATGCGGACTTCTCTAACGCAATATTCAACAAACGTGTCTCTTTTGAACGCGCAAATCTACTCGGATCATCTACCCGATTTACTCGTGCAACTTTCGTGTCGTCGACGCGTTTCGGCGGGGCGCAATTTTATAGCGACCTCACGACGTTTGACGAAGCAAAGTTTCTTGGGACCTACAATAATTTCTCTGATGCAAAGTTCAAAAGCAAGAACAATAGATTCGATCGAGTCGAATTTGCCTCTGCTGGTGGCATTACAAACTTCACAGATTCCGAGTTCGGGGGCGAGGATACATCCTTTGAGGGCACTCAGTTCAAGAGTAAAAATACACTGTTCGTAAGCGCTAAGCTGCACAGCGCCCGAACGTGGTTCTCCGATGCCACCTTCGACGGCTCCATGACGTCGTTCCAGGGTTCGAGCTTCACAGGAGAAGCGGTGGACTTCGACCGAGCAAAGTTTCAAGCAGAAAATACGACATTCCAAAGAGCGGCATTTTCCAGTGCCAGCACCAGTTTCATTGACGCCGAGTTTCTTGCAGGATCGACGCGTTTCGCTTATGTTAAGTTCAACGGGTACCAGACGTCTTTCGATAAGTCAAAATTCGGTGCCACCAAGGCCACCTTTGTTGGTGCGGAGTTCAATAACGAGGGTGGCACCACCTTCTACAATGCAAGATTCATTGGCGGTCGAATAAAATTTAGGGGTTCCATTTTCGCCAAAGATGTGTCTTTTGATCGACCGGAAGTGTGGGCAAACGTGGAATTTGATTGGAGCGCTCAAATTCCATTTATAATGCATAAATTAAAGCCGGAGAATGTTTCACCGGATGTCTGGCCACCGGCTTTGATGGCACAACCTAGTGTAGAGGACGATGACGAGGCCAAGGAACACGAATAGCGCTATCGCCGCATGACCCGCTACTTAGCGGATCATGTCGCAGATCAGATCATTTCTAGGACGCGCGGGTCAGCGTGTCATCGCCAGCCCCACGCCGAATGCAACTCATAGTTCGGCATGGGAGTCACGAAAAAAGAAGACGCCGCCTCGTGCAATACGAGACGGCGTTTTATGCGCAGCTATGCGCCGATCAGGTTCGATCAGCGCGGGGTCAGCGTGTTGTTGCCGATCAGGAAAGGACCGAAGAAGTTCTCGCCACCGAGGTAGTAGCGCTGACCCTGTCCGGAGTCGATGAAGCCGCCGCCGGGAACGTCGATGATCTGGTAGTTCAGAGGGGCGAGAACAGAGTCAGGACACCATTCTGGACGCTGGCCGGCGAAGCGGACGGAATGCCGAAGTTAACTGTGGTGAAGGTGTAGTCGCCGGGAGCCACAGCAGCAGAGGCTACGGGCGCGGTAACGACGGTACCGACAACAGCGGCGCCGGTGGCAGCTAGAGCAAACGCTCCGGTGGCGATCAGGCGTCTGGGCTTCGTCATGAACCGTGTCCCTCCCGAGATGTCTTCGTGCGACGCTTCTCTAGAACGGATGCGTGTCTCACCGCTCATCACCACCACCGAGCAAGACGACCTAGTCGCGGTCGCCGACCGATCCGCCCGGCGTGCACTGGCGGAACCCGACCAAACAGAGGACACTGACAGCCGGAACGAGCAGGAGGACCCACGATGACCACCGCAGAAGCCCGCAAGACCTGGACTCCGAAAGAACGGCGCAACGTCGCTGCCGCAGCAGCCCGCGCCTCGATCGCACTCCGTGAACGCGGCGGCCGCGAGGTACCCCAGTGGATCAGTGACGCCGCTGAAGGTCGCCCTACCACCCCTCCAGCCGAAAAGCCCTAACACGGCCACAGCCGCAGACCCCAAACAGGAACCCGCATCCGACCCGGGTGCGGTTCTTTGTCTCCCTGAGCTGGCGACCATCACGAAACTCGACACCGACTGTCAGTGAGGGCCTCCAGTGAAAATCATCGTTCAACCCACGCTCCCGCGTCGACGCCCCAACAGCCCCCACGCGGACACGTTGTGTGTAGGCCTGGCTAGAAACCACGTTTTAGGTGCAAGTACTCAGGTTAGAAAGCAGTTGCCCCTAGCGACTCGGCACTGGTGCTAGCTGGCTAGGGGCTTACGAGAATCAACCGTACCAACGTCCTTTGGAGACGCCTCCATGACCGCAGCGCTATCCTCCAGCGGCTTCTACGACAAACTCGTCGGCCCGTTCTACGACACTCCCAGCCTCACCCAGTGGCGAGGAGTGAGCCGCCAAGCTATCAACAAGGCTGTCTCTGCAGGGACCGTGATCGCCTGCCAGCTCGACGGCGGGCAGTGGGTCTATCCCACCTGGCAGTTCACCGACTCCCGAACGGTGCACCCGCACCTGATCGCCCTGTGGCAGACGCTTCGTGAAAGCGCCGACCCGTGGACCTGCGCAATCTGGCTGCGCAGCCCGCAGGAAGAACTCGGCGACCGCAGCGCGGTCGACTGGATCACCAGCGGTCACCCCGTCGATAAAGCTCTGGAGCTGGCCCGCGCTGACGCGCAGCGGTGGGCCGCGTGAGCCGCGACAGCGTTGCACTCGGTTCGCCGTCCCGGTCGTTGCGACGGTTCCCCGGTTCCACGCTCACCACGGCTCAGAAGCTCCGCCGTGGACACAGCACCGGAAACGGTCCGTGGTGGTTCGCCTCCTCCGGCGGCGGACGGTTCGATCTGAACCCGCCGCGAGGTACGTGCTACCTCGCATATGACGAGCTCACCGCGATCCGGGAAACCGTCGGAGCTCCTCTCGCGAGCACCGGAGTCATCACTCATGCGTTTTCCGCCGACCGCCAGCTGTCGACTCTGACCGTGCCGCATGACCACCGCCTCGCCGACACCTGCACGGACGAGGCCGCGGATTTCGGTCTGACCCGAGAACTCGCGTCCATGACCCCCTACGCGGTCCCTCAAGAGTGGGCAGCAGCGTTCGACGCCCACTTCGCCGGCATTCGCTATCAGACACGGTTCACCACCGGGCCGAACCCCAACGCAGTTGGCCTGTTCGGGGACGCAGGGGAGGCCTCCTGGCCGATCGACCCAAGCCCTGAACCCTTCGTCGCTGCTGCTCGACGCTGCGGCTTCATCGTCGCCGGCCCGCCACGGGCAGTGCGCATCGTTCCACCACCCGTGGCCTAAGTGCTGATCGATGTCATCTTCGGGAGCAAGACCTACCGACAGGAAAACTGATGAAGAGAATCATTGCGGCGTCGGCAATCGCGGCGGCACTTGGGGGTGCTGCCTGTGCCGCTCCCGAGCCTCACACTGCACCCTCTCCGACGACGTCCGCTACCGCATCGGTCTACGTCACCATTCCGGAGGTGTACGGGCGCAATGGCGCGATCGTCGTTGATGAGCTGAAGAAGCTAGGACTCACCAATGTCCAGCTGGCATCCAAAGACGATTCGACAACCTCGATCAGCCAACCTCAAGACTGGCGGGCATTTGGAATCGAGCCTTCAGCGGGAACCGTCGTAAGTAGCGACGCACGTGTCGTTGTCACATTCACGCCAGGTTCCCAACGGCGGTGACCATCGCTCCACCACCCGTGGCCTGAAACGCCCGCGACCACCCAAACTGCACCTACAACAGGAAGAGCTAGACATGCGCCTCCGTGAAGCCACACCTGACGAGTTAGCCGCCGGTAAAGAATCCCCTGTAGTCGAAGCTGAACCCGAAGACGACTGGTACACCGCCGAGTCGCTGGTCGGTCTCGGCTACAAGCCGGAAGTCCTAGAAGAACTCTTCGGAGCACCCACCCCCGGACCGGGGGAATTGATTGGCTGGACAGTGTCGTCTGTCCTAAAGATTGAACAGACAATCATCGCCCCCGCCGCACGCCTCGTGGCCCGCATCTTCTCCGACGACGAAGCAGCGGGCGATCTTCTCGGACGTGTAAACGATCTCCCCTAGCTCTGCAGATACCGCACAGAGTCCGGGTACGCAATCGCTTCGCGTTCCGCTCCCGGGGATCATCGAAGGCTGCCGGCCAAGTAAGGAGAGCGCTGTTGTCCGCGATCAACATCACCGACCTGGCCGGCGCCGTCTACTCCTCGGGAAAAGTGTTCGACGGCCTCACTACCAGTCGGCGGGACACCGAGAACTTCCTGCGATCGGGAAGCCTGACCGGAATCTTCTCCCGCGCCGACCTTGCACTGCTCGAAGACCTCCGGGACGTCGCACAATTCATCATCGACCACCACGAGCAGCCGATCGACGCCACCTACGTCCGCGCCGTCAACGCCCAGATCACCCGCCGTGGAGCCCTGCACCCCGGTCAGCTTCGCACCGAGGACCAGCAGATCGGCGTCCACACCCGACACGGACGGCACACGCCTCCCGCGTTGACCGAGGACGGGCTACAACAGCTCATAGCCTCGCTGACCTGCGAGGATGTGACCGAACACGCGCTGGATCTGTTCGTCGAGCTCGCGAAAGCTCAACCCTTCGAGGACGGGAACAAGCGCACAGCGTTGTTCGTGGCGAACAGCCTGCTCATCGGTGGCGGCCGGATGCTCGTCGTTCCCGTCGACGAGAACGATCCGCAGCTCTCGGACACCTTCAACGACCTGCTCGCCAAGGCGTACCTCCGCGGCGAGCACGACGCGGTCAAGGATCTGCTGCGCGAACACGGCCTCATCGACCTACCTCACTGAGTAGGGTAAATCCGTCAGACTGCGCACAGCTGACCAGCACCACAGAACCCGCACTCTGCCTCCACGGCAGGTGCGGGTTCTCTGTTTTCCGTACAGCGAGCACGCTGCTCACCACGGCGCTCGTCACGGTTCTTCTCCGTTCGACACCGAACTCCCCGCTGGCAGCACCATTTCGATGGTCGGCGGAGCCGACTGCGGAGAATCTGCGACCTCACCGACACACAACACAGGGCGGACACATGGACACCGATTTCTACACACCTGGCGACGACTACGCGGCAGCCTCGACACACTACGCAGGTCCATTTTGTAGCTGCGGTGACTACTCCTGCCCGGCCAGCAATGACCCCTCCGCTCCTTGTATCAACGAGGATCGGTCGCCTGTCAACGACACCTGGTGCCGTTGCGGCATCAACGATTGCGCAGCTCACCACACCGACCAGCCATGTACCTACCCACCCGAACACCCTGTCCACCACTGATGGGCATGGTCGGGATTGAATTCATCTACAGAAACAGACACGCAAACCCGCACTCTGCCCCCACGGCAGGTGCGGGTTTCTTGTTTTCGCGTGACAGGTCTCAGTCGACCAGACCGTATCGATGCAGTTGGCAAAGCCAACTTCGGAACAACTGCGAACCAACCAGGTATCCCGGCCGTCCGAGCCTGGCACTCATCGATCAGGAGACGCACCATGACTGTCACCACCATCGAACGCGCAGAAATCACGCTGCTGGTCCTCCCCGCAGAGCCGGGCCCGCATGTCAGCCTGCTGCACGCATATCCGATTGATCTCGGACAGTCCGCCGACGAGATCGGCGCAGAACTCGACGCGGTCGCTCAGTTGGAAGGGGCCACACGCGATCAGCTGGTCGTCGCTGGTCTGGAGTTCGAGGATCCCGACCAACACAACACCAATGTCACCTTGAGCAGCGGCGACCTCGACGGGATCGCATGGGTGCTCGGCGACGGCGGACTGACGCTCAACAGCGTCAGAGGTGTGCTCGGAGTCCTGGAGCATCTCGCCTCGGTCGAGGTACCCGTCTACGCCTGAGCGCCCTGAAACCCACACATCACTCTGACCAGGAGAAATAAGATGGCATCCTCTGCGGTTATCAGTATCGTTGCCCACACTGACCAGGGACTGCGCTTGATCCCAGGTCTGACCACACCCTCGTCGAGGGTCTACCGAGACGCTCTCCGCGAAGCCTTCACCCCGGCTGGCTCCGATCCGGCGATCGCTGAAGCCTTCGACTTGGCCGCCAACTCGGAGGAGGGGTTCCCCATCCCGCTGGCCGCGATCTTCGCTCCCACGAGTCCGGGATTGGCGATCGACCAGATTGCCCACGAGCTCCCTGACCTGCACACAGACATCTCCGAGATGCTCGTAACCCTCGAACAACTCACCACCGACAGACCAATGGACGACATCACGTTGTTCGTCTCGTACGAATAGACCACCTGCCCGCACAACCAGAAGGGAGCCGGCCATGGCCACCAAGAAGAGGATTGATGCAACCGCACCGGCCTCCCCGGAACAGTTGCGGGCCCGCCTCGAGCTGCGTCGGTCGTCGGCCGCGTCCAAGCATGTACCTACCCCTCGCAAGGGCACACGCCGCAAGCAGCGTGCCCGCGCCATCGCGGCAGGATGGTAGAGGCAGGGAAGCGCCAGTCCCCGAAGACCCAATCGACCACGAACCCGCATCTGCCTCCATGGCAGATGCGGGTTCTTCGTTTTTTCTACGGCCGACTGAGGCCACCGCAGTGGTCACAGTCGCCGAAAACCTTTGGGGATATGGATGTCCGGTCGTTCGGTCGGCAGCCCAGCTGCTGCCCGAATGCTCCGGATGTCCTCAGCGGCCAACGGCGTGGACAGATTCTTCTGGATGACGATTGTGCCGTCCTGGTAGGGAAATGCCTCCACGCTGGGCGGGAGCTGCGTTTCCTCGATCGGCAACTCAGGAGCGAAGTAGGTGCAACTGCCCACGATCGCGTCACCCGGCACGTTGTACTGAGGCGATGATTCGGTTCGGCGGTAGAGCACGGTCACGCGAGAGTCCCAGATGTCGGTCAGCCCTTGGACCAGCTTCAACGACAGCGAAATCAGTGATTCGTCGGCAAAGGCACATACGAATGCGCCGGCCCCCGAGGTGCCCCCGAAACTGATAACGACTCTGACGTCGCCGGCATCTGAATACAGGGTCATGTGCTGCGGAAGCGAGAGCGGGTACACACCGTCGGTGGCGTCGGGGGAGCGCCTGCGCTCGACCAATGCAGCTTCGATCGATTCTTCCGTCGGAGGTACGAGGATCTGACGGATATTCGACCCCAAGGCCTGCTCGACCCCGGCACCGTCGGGGAGCGGATCCCCGACGGTTTGGTAAAAGTCGACGTCGAAGACCGGATCCAGCTCTCGAAGGAACTGTAGCGACCGCGCTGCCAGCGCTGCAGTGACCGATTCGGCTTCCGGCGGGCCCTTCCGTCCGATGACATTCACAGTCAATCCAGACATCGGATTGCGGCGCAAAGATGAGGCAGACACGATCACTCCCGTTCGAATGCGTTCTGATCAACCAACCGGACCATGCGCTACACCGGGTAACCCAACGCAGCCCGCACCGCCACGATGTCGGCGGCAGCGACGTGCATCGGTTCGTCCCCCAACCGAATCAACGTGCCAGCGGGCAGTTCCTCGATCGCCGCAGATCGGGGGAGTTTGCTGCGATCGAGTGTGATTCCGGAATGAAAGTACGTTTCCCATCCCACCTGGATCTGACCTCTCACTCGCGGTTGCAGATCGAGGTAGTCGCCGATGCTCCACCGAGCGCGCTCCGGTTCCCAATGCTTGACGATCACCTTCATGATCGCTTCTCCAATATCCGGTTCGAGCAGGTGTCGGAGGTTGTCGGTGAGCTGCTTCTCCGTCGGCAACGACACCCGAACACTGTTCGGAGCACTGGTTTCGAGTCCGCCGACCTCGGCGATGATCCGCCGCGCGGTCCCGTCCTCGGGCGACAAGTCGACGTCGTAGCCCGGTCCTGGGGTGTCCGAATATCCCATTTCGTTCGAGCGGGAATGCTCGAAGATTCGCACCAACCCGTCCACGCTGAGATCCGCGGGCACCTTGTCGAACTCGGCAGTCGAGACCCACGGCAACGCCAACTCCGGGTTGATCGCTTCCAGGTCGTCGAGGAAAGCCCGCATCGTCTGCGCCACCTCCTGACTCGACTGCACCCGCGTGCCCCAATATCCGCCCACTGTCGGCCGCCGCCCGAAAAAGCTCATCGCCCCACCCTCTCCAACCCTCGAATCTTCATTGTCGCCACGGACACCGCAGACTCTGGCGAGTTCAGCACATCGTTCGGTCATCTCGCAGCGCACGACTGTGTGCCGTTCGGCACCCGAAGAACCCGCACTCTGCCCTCCGGCAGGTGCGGGTTCTTCCTTTTCGCTACAGGTTCCGGTCGCCTCAGTGCCGCCGCACAACTGCACAGCAGCCGTCCAGGTGACGCAATTACCGGCTTCTGGCGCACACCTCGACGCCCCGAACCAGACATCTATATGGCTATATAACTGCCTACACGTTCGACCGAGTCGGAACTATGGCTGCACAATCGTCCCTAACGGGACGGTGTACCTGGCTAACCGGCTCATGAGTGTCTGTATAACAGTTAAACCGTCTCTTGTCCGCCGGTACTGCTGTTCTACTGTCCCTTAACTGCCTTCATAACGGTCAGGCTCCAACCGCTGTACCAGCAGCAGAGCGGTCTCCATCACGGCTGGATCAGCGCTGACTGAGCAGTGTCGAGACAGCACAATAGCCGTACAGCAGCCACTATGACGGCAGAATCAGCATCAACCCTGTGACCTGCGCTTTTACTGTGTGCGTGACTGGGTGCAGAGGTCCTGCACCCCCGCCCGGGAGCGTCGACATGTTTCTCCGCTAATGCGAAACCGGACCATTCCTTTCCGGAGAACAACAATTCGATGACCTGTTTCTTTCTATTCACGTAATTGGTATCCACTTTCGCAAAAATAACTCTACGAATCACGAAAGAAAACCTTTTCGACCCATCGCTGCGAATGCCACGAAACAAGCATTCCGACGTTCGCCGCTTATCGCGGTCAAGACCCGCACCGAAACGACACACAAGAGACCACATCGGCGTGAAAAGCTCTTTCGGCACACGGTGGCACCAGGTATTCGATTCATCGATGGGAATGACCTGGTAACCCCGCCGTTTCGCGCCGGGAGCGGCCGCAGAAAAGCGCTGCAGCCGCCACCACCGTGTGCCGAAAGAGCCGAGCCTGTCTCCATTGTCGAGGCCACCGGCTGCGCCGGAGTCAGCATCTATCCCTATTTCCACCGGCTGCGCCGGAGCCTGTGTCCGAGCCTCGCAGGCCGGCACGAAAACCCTGTGCAGGCCCGCAGCCAACGCGTGCCGCATCGGACCAGTCGAGGCCGGAATCCCTGCCCTCATCGGCCCCTCTGGGGCGGGCTGCGACCCATCCGGCAGCGCCCCCCCCGAGGGCGGACAACTTATCCCCGCCGAAGACGCACCCTGTGACGTCACGGCCGTTCCCACGGCAGTCCCGCCGCGGTCTCTTCAGCGGCCTCCAGCCGCAACGATCCAGCCCCGATCAGACCGTGTCGCGCCCCGTAACCACAGGCCCGGCGATCCTCGGCCGCAACCAGCCGGCATCGATGCCGGCGACCCGCCTGTATCTGACCCTGGACCCGGATCACCCCGGGGGAAGCGAGTGGCGTTTCGACGCCGGCGAACCAACACCGGCGACACGAACCCTCGGGCGCGAGATCGCGCCCAACCCCAGCCGCCTGCGGCGGCCACACAACCCGGCCTACGGCCCGCTCCAGTGCTGTCTTTTCGTGGGGCCCTCACCGGTGCCAGCTTCTCTGTCATACGCGCTCACGCGCGGGCACCGGACCCACGAAAAGCCAACACCTGCGCGCACGTCGGATCGAGCCCGTACCGACCCGCCTGTGTCTGACCCTGGACCCGGCATGGGTCTACGACCGCCACCCGATTCCGGGGACAGGACAGTCGCAGCGATGCTGCGACCACACGGCGACCCGATGGGGACACGAGCCGCTTCGCGACCCGTGTAAACACTGACGCCACCACAGTGGGACGACGCCTCTCGCTCCGCTCGCCAGGCGCCGCCAACGCTGACACAAACCCAGAAACGGGGTTTGCGCCAACGCCGTCAGTGACGCAGCTCATACACCCCACCGGCTCACCGCTCTTAACTGCGGAAACAGCAAAACGATGCCATCCTTGCGACCCCCGTTCCGAAGCCGTCTCACGTATCTGCGACCGGTCGCAAGGATGGAGAATCTAGCCTGTTTCCCCAGTACGCCACGGTCGCAACCTCAACTCGCTGACGCTCGTAGTCGGATGCTGTGGCTCGATTCGAAAAGGGCATAAGGAGTCGTGACGCACGGCGGGTTTCGTTCGCTTCGCTCACTACACCCTTGTTTGCCCGGCAGAGCCGGGACGACCTCCTCGGCTGGCGCCTCGTCGCCCTCGCTGGCGCTTGGGTCCTTATCGCCGTCAGGGTTCTCTCGGGCGGCCGCGGGCGGCCTTCTCGTTCTCTCCTGTCGGCGCCCCCTTCGGGGTGCCCTGGTCCGCTGCGGCGGAGATCCGTCAGCGGTGCTCGGCGCTGGCGCGCCTGCGGCCCGTTCCGGGTCGGTTACTCGTTCGATCGCAACCTCGGGTGCCGCTGCGTCCTGTCGGCCTGGTTCGCGCCCCTGGCGCGCTCTGCTGTCACGGTGGGGCCGCGATCAGCCGGCGTCCGCTCGGCTGCTGCGGGTGTGGCGGCCTTGCGGCCGTCTGCTGTATCCCCGGCTCGCTCGCTCGTCGGGGTGGTCGGCCGTCCCCCGGCCGTGACGGAACTTCCGGCACAACATCCGCTGCGTTCGGTGCCGCGTCCGGTGCTGTGCGCGGAGCGTAACCCAGCGCGGATACGCAGAACTTACAGGCACGGGCCTGTCAGAATCACTAAATCTATGCGCCGACTACCTCGTCTATGCTCCGACTACCTCGCTGTCATCGAAGGCACGCGGCATTCACTTCAAGAGTCGGTTAATCGAAGCAGATCACCGAGCGCAGCTAAGCAACCAGCACACGGATGTCAACCACACAGACTTCCTAGATTATGGCGGAGGTTACAGTGGGCGTTCGATCACGATTTCGCAGAGGAGGGTAGATGCTTCGAACGGCGATTTGTGCACTTCGCAATGAGCACACCACCTTGGTGGACGACGTCGCCGACGGACGCCGCTTATTCTGGCTCGGATCCGGCATCTCTCGAGGCCAGGTCCCCGATCTGATCGAAATGCTCACGCGTGTCCTTATGTTCCTTCGAGATCGGGCCGCGAACGGGCCAGAAAACGAGATTCATAGAGACGCGCTCGTTCACATCCTTTCTACCTATTTGCCGAGCGAGCGAAGCAAGTACGAAGACGATCGAATCGGCTGGATTCCAGTCGATATCGAACCTCTACGAAACTCCTATGGTCAAGTACTGAATACCCGCGTGGGAACGCATGAGAGCGACTATCTGCTGATGACCGCAGCGGACTTGCCGAATACATATGGGGCGCCGGGCCTTGAGCCGGGTCCGACTCACCGACTCATCGCGATTCTCATCGCCGAAGGGGTGCTGAAAGAAATTGCCTCCGGAAACTGGGACGGGCTTGTCGAAACGGCAGTCACGAACCTCACCGGGGTCTCCGACTTTCTCAACGTGTACGTCACCGCTGAGGATGCGCGCAACACACCTCCCTTCGCCCGAATTGCGAAGTTTCACGGTTGCGCCGTTCTTGCGCGAACCGATCCAGACAACTATGCCGACAAGATAATCGCTACTCGAGCTCAGATCAGCCGTTTTGGAAGCAGTAAGTTCGCGCATATGCGCGACGCGCTCAAAGAGCGGACGAGGACGCACCGGTCCCTGATCTTGGGATTGTCCTTGCAGGACGACGATCTCCTCGGAGTCTTCACAGGAGCTGCCGAGATTCACCCATGGCCATGGGACACGGCGAGCCCTGCATATGTGTTCGCTGAACCCAATTTGAGCGACACCCAACAGGACATCCTCGAGAATGGATACGGCAGTGAGTACCACACCCACCGCGCAGAGATTCTCAAGCGCTCCACGTTTGGCACCTACGCTGAACCGCTACTTGCTGCGCTTGTAGTCGAAGTCCTTACCCGCAAGTTTCTCGCTCTGCTCAAGAGGTGTCAACGTCGGATGAAAAGTGATCGGTGATCGTCGGACGAAAATTCACCACCCGGCTTGGATTTAGTCCCTGCTGG
>NZ_JBXAFO010000019.1:53048-118086 GCF_058793255.1 Rhodococcus sp. MPR-R1B | reverse complement strand
CGTACGCGGGGAGAAACCATGGCCACAAAATGCGCCATAAATGGCCGCCAGTGGGGAGCTTACGATGGCCGTCGACACCGCTACGAACCGAATTCGTCTACGCGCGCTTCTACAACCAATCCACCACCCGAACAGACCGCCTCGAAGCGGTGCTGAACAAAGCCTTCACCGAAGCGCACCCACCGGTATCGGCGCGGTCCGCCGAAGGCGCCCACCTCGAGGACCTCATGCGCAACGTGCGACTCGCCTTCCCAGCCCGGCCGACAACGACACGAGGCCGCAGCTCGGCCACACCCGAAACATTGCGACCCGCGGAGACACGCAAACGCGAACAGGGGCACAACCGAGACTGATAACTGTCATCCGCCGAAAAAGGACTGACCAGCAGGAATGTTGCCGCCCATCGGCGCTATGAAACTCTGTTCGCGTGATCGCTCAGCAGCCGAGCAAGAGCCCGAATCGTTTTCGGGTCGCTCATATCGCCGCCGCGCGCACAACCAATCCGGGCACCGGACGCCGCTTCCGCAGCCTGCAACTCCCGATACGCCGCAATAAGCTCAGGACTCGGATTCGCCACCCGCTCCGCGCGACGCTGCCACTCCGCGATACGCGCGCGTTGCGCCCGGACTGCACACTGATCCTCACGCCAGATTCCGAACCTACGACGCTTCCACAGCGAGCGAACCACTGCACCGTCCATCCAGGCCGCGAACTGCGCCTTGTCCCGCTTCCACTTACGCGGCCGAAACTTCGGACTCCAACTGTCCATCAACTTTCCCATCGAGCGTCGTTAGTCTTACCGGTGTTCGGACCCATCGCCTAGCCCCTACTCGGCAACTTCGTCGGCGGTTTCTTCCTCGGAGTCCTCGTCCGCCGGGCTGAGTGGCGCTCCGTCTGCATCGACTTCGGTTTCTTCCTCGGAGTCCTCGTCCGCTGCCTGGCTGAGAGGTGCTTCGTCTGCATCGGTCGTGTCAACTGCGGCAGGCGTTCCTGTGGGAGCCAGGGCATCTGCCTGGTTCTCGCTGTTTGTGATGTCATCGAGGTCTATCCGCCCTTGGTCTTTCAGCCGCGGCAATAGGGGCAGACGTTCTAATTCGGTCCGAAATACAGAGAAGGCCGCGATCCGCTTGAGCGGATTCTCTCCGAGCTTGTGGTCGCGTTTGATGGTCGCGAGTCCAGCTCGGATGATGTCCCCGATCTCTGTGTCGTCGGCCGCTGCTTCGATACGACGGAGTACGACAAGAGCTTGGTCCTGAATGCAGCCATCGGGGTGAGCTTCGAAGAATTCAGTAATGAGCTGCTCAACGCGCCTGTCACGACGCCGGGCCGCCTCATTCTCGCGTGCAGTTGTCAAGGTGGTGCTCAGTTTGGCTATGAGGGCTGCGAAGTTCGTGTCAATAACCTTCACTTCTCGAGGCTGCACTTGGTCGTTGGCGTGTTCACCGAGGTAGGCGATCAACTCTTTGGCGAAGCCTGCCTTTCCTATGCCAGTGTCAAAAGCAGAGCGGAAAGCTGTCTCGATGGCATCCCACAGAGAAGGTTTTTCCGCTGAGATGCAGGCTAAGATCGCCTCGTCGGTCAACGCAGTGGATTCGTCGACACTTAAGCCGAGTAGGTGTGTGGCGTAGCGGCGTGCTGCAATTCCAGCTAGTGGCAACGGGACCAGGTCCTCGGGCTCCTCGACGACCACGCCAGGTTCTGTCACAGCGTCCGGCACGGCCTCCCCAAGCATTACAATCAATTCTTTTGCCACGGTCGGACGTCCCTTGGCTCCACCCTTGAGGATCTGTCGTCGAGCTTCCTGACCGGCACCGTCGCTGTCGAGCAGGACTGCACACGCAGGCTTGAACTGGTCTCGTCCGCGTGCCAGGTACAGCATGTAGGGCATGTTCGAGCCACCGGGTACGAGCGTTACCTGGTTGAGGTCCAGGGTGGCACTCGGTGCGGCACCGGCGAGTCGCAGGCGGGTGTTCATGCCGGAAAGCAGCACTTGGTCGGAGATGCCTTCGACAAAGAGGTTGTCGCCGCCGATGAACGCGGTCTCAGCTACAAACGCTCCGAGGGAGGTGCGTAGCGGCTCGTAGTGATTTTGTGTCACGTCGGCTACGAGCCGCGTGCCTTCGTCGCCGGTGCCCTTGTCAACGACGCGGACGCGGTGACCGGAGTTGCGGTTGATGAGAAACGGGGAGTGCGTTACATACACGACTTGGTCGGTGCGATCGGTGTTGTCGGGGTGGGCGTAGTACTCCAGGATTCGTAGTAGGTCTTGCTGCCCGGTGGCCGACAGATATGCGTCGGGCTCGTCCATCAAAAGCACTTCGGGCACTGAAGGTCGCTCGTGAGACCAGAGTTGAACAAAGTACGACAAGAAATATGTCAGTCCGCGGCTGCGCTCGCTGAACGAGTAGTCGGTACCAGTACGGTCACGAATCGTGAAGACCAGCTCGTGCTCACGCGGCGAGATTCGGAGTGCGAAGTCCTCATCCTGGCTCCACCACCTTGAGACGTTGAGGTGTCGGGCGATGGAGTCATTCATCTTTTGGATAAGAGCGTTGACCAGGCCTTCACGCTCTTCTGCGATCGCGTTATAGAGGTCGGCGAAGGCGCTCCGATCGATGCGTGCGATCTTTGTCAGTAAGTCTTGACCCAGTTTTTGCTGCTTTGCGGCCAGCGCCTGCACAGTTTCATCCTCGGTCGTGGTGGGGGCCAGATCGATGAGGGCGAACAAGGTGCTGGCTTGCTCCTTAAGGGCCTCCAGACCGCTCACTCCGGCCAGGAAGCGCAACAGATCAATGCGGTTCTTCCGTCCTGAGGGGACGGGCTCAATTCCGGCGAGGGAGGCTAGCGATACCGAGTCGGGGAGGTCTACTTGAGTCTGGAGTTTGTGAGCCTTTGGTAGTAACGCCTGTAGCGCGACGGCTTGAGCCCCGCTGAGCAGAACCCGCTTCTCATCGGTGTTAAGGACCTGCACGACTCCGGCTTCGGGGCGCAGCAATAGAAGGTCGTCATTCTTGTAGAGCGGGATTTTCAAAGTAGCGAGTTCGCTTCGCTCGATGTCCGACAGTGCGAATTGAGCGCCTACTTCCGGGTACAGGCGTTTGTCCTTCTCGACCGAGAACAATGTCGAGTAACGGCAGAAGTCACTACGGGAGTGTTCTTCTCCCGAGAGCACAATGTGGATGGCATCGAGCAGATGGGACTTGCCAGACTCATTGGCGCCGACCACAGCAGTGATGTCGTGCTCGAGACTGACTGTTATGTGCGGCAGCCAACCATCGCCCGTCACCTGCCAATCCTTCTTCTTCGACGACGGCGCGAACTTCAATTCGTAGTCGTAGTTGAACGATTTGTACCAGCGGACCAAAACCTTGCGGATGCGCACGGCATGCCTTTCGTCTGTCGAAGCTTGGTCGCGTGTGCGACCAAGCGAGCAAAGCACGGCCCAGACACGCGTCACGTCGAATCAACCGAATTATGTCCGACCGAGAGATCGAATTGACCAAACGAGCGAGCCACCGCTGCTGGGGCTTGGTTAGGCGAGAGGCTGCGCGCGACATCTCTTGCCGCGGTGAGGTCGTCGGCGTCGTCCGCTCGGGCGAAGACCTTCATCGAGTTTCCGGTCGACCGATCTTGCTACTTGGAGTTGCATGACGAATGCAGAGTTGAACTGACCACTTTCAATTGGCTGAACCAGGAGTCCGTCGCCCAGATGATCTACGCGACGAACGCTTTGGTGAGGTTCTCTCCCATGGGTCATGCGCGCCGTGCGCGCCGTGAAGACGATCGCCAAGCACAGAGATCCCGTTGAGAAGATTCAGAGCTGGGTGCGGGCCGGGACGAGGCGCAACCACGCGGTAGTGACGCGCTTGAGCTGAGAGTGGACGACCGTTCTCGGCGTCAACCCCGAGCCGAGAACGGGTGCGGGCATCGGGTGTAGTACTAAGCGCTTTTCTGCTCACCGGATTCAGCGGACGGCGAAGTTTCGATCTTCTTTGTCACCGGCTTCTTCGGTGCAGCCCGCTTGCCTGTTGACTTTCGAGCGGCCGGCACACGCCACTGTTTGATCGAGGTTTCGGTGAATCCGACCCGCAGCGCCTCGCTCAGCGCGGCGTCGAGGTTGCCGACGTTCGCTGCGTCCGTCCGGGCGAATTCTTCGCGTGTATCGAGGAGTTCTTTGTGTGCGGTTGCCACCACACGGATGATCTTCATCTTCTCTTCGGCTTCCGCTTTGATAGCTGCGTCGAGTGCGTCGAAGTCTGGTGTGTTCGGTGTCGTGTTCATGCGCTACATCGTAGGAGAAATCTCGCCCGCTCGTGCACCACTGAACGGGCGCTAAGCGGAACTCGCGAATACCGGAACCGTTGTCCACAGGTGGGTGTCCGGGGCGGCGTTGTGTGCACACCAGACGCGGAGCGGAGGAATCTGGTGTGTGCCCAATGCCGAGAACCCCGGTGCCCGCCTGTGGACAACATCAACCACCCGAACTGCGTATCGACGCGCTCCGCGCGGCGCATCTTCTTTTCTCCGAGATTCGCCACAGATCGGGACTGCTCCGATCCTCATATGGATGCCCGAGATTTCCCTCTCCGCTCCGCTGCGTCTCAGGCACCCACAATCGGGACCAGCCCCCAAATGGGGACGAATTCGAGATCGAAGGAACTCGCAGGCTCGTCCTGGCGCTTTTGAGATTTCGGGGACGAGACTCAGAACGGACGTGACCCCGAAATCTTGGCCCTGCAGAGCAGAGCAAGATAGTAACTTAGGTGCCCTAAGTTAGGTCAGGTCTTGCCGCTGCGCTCTGGACCTGAGACACTGGCGTGTAGCCCCACGTGGTGGGGGCGCTGCGCTGGGCCGAAGGGAGGCACGACGGACATGAGTGAAGACGAGGTCAGTCGACCTCGCCGGTTCCGTCGTGAACGCCGGGAGAATGTGCCGGGCGGTCGAGCTGGCCGGCACGTGGTGAAGGTGACTCCCGAGGAGGAGTCCGAGTTGCTGCGCCGTGCGCAGGAAGCGCGTATCACTGTGGCGCGGCTGATGGTCGAGTCTGCTCTGTCCGACTCCGGTGAAACTGCTACTGATCGGCGCGATCTTGCCGCGGAGTTGTTCTCCGCGTTCCGGTTGTTGTCGGCGATTTCGATCAACATCAACCAGATGGCGAAAGCAACCAACGCGACCGGCGGAATCCCCGCCGAACTGAACGGCGCACTGGTCAGTGTGCGGCGTTTGGCGGACCGGATTAACGGCACCCTCGACGAGATGTCTGCGCCGTGATCGTCAAGATTTCCCGCGGCGCCAAAGTCACCGGCTTGATGTCGTACCTCGCTGGTCCGGGCAAGAGCAACGAGCACACCGACCCCCATCTGGTGGCCGGCGACTACGCGATCATGGCGTGGCACGACGACAATGAACTCAGCGGTGTCGACGCTCTCGCGATTGGCAAGCAGATCGACCAGCCCCGCAAAGTGTTCGGCACCGAAATCAAGATCCCGAACTACCTGCGCGACGACGCCGGCCAAGACGTTCGCGACAGTCACGGCAAGAAGGTCCGCGATCCGATCGACCCGTATCGCGATGGCAATGTCTGGCATTGCTCGCTCTCGCTCAGGGCCGATGAAGGCGAGCTGACGGACGAGCAGTGGAACAAGATCGCCACTGAGTTCATGGACGAGATGGGTTTCACCGAGACCTCCGGTCGCAGTCCCGCGAGGTGGGTCGCCGTCCGACACGGAGTGTCTGCGAAAGGCAACGACCACATTCACATCGCCGCATCCGCCGTGCGCGAAGACGGAACCAAGGTCAACCTCTACCGTGACTGGAAACGAGCAAGCGTGGCGGCCGCACGCATAGAACGTGAACACGGCCTCGTTGTCATCGAGTCCCGCCAGAGCAAGACCGGCGAACGCGGATACCAGCGCGCCGAAAATGCGCGCGCAGTACGCAACGGGCAGACCGAACTCGACCGTGATCTCCTCGCACGGCGCGTGCGCGCCTGTGCGACATCGTCGAAGTCCGAAGCGGAATTCGTACGCCGACTTCGCGGGCAAGGATTGCTCGTCCGGCCCCGCTTCGCCTCCGGACGCGATGACGTCGTAGTCGGCTACAAGGTCGCCGTCAGACCCGACCGCGAAGCCACCGGTGCCGATGCAAAGCCGATCTTCTACGGCGGCGGTCATCTCGCCAAAGACTTGACCCTCCCCCGTCTCCGCATGGAATGGGAAGACACCCCCACGGCATCATCGGAGGCCGTCGACGAATGGCGCAGCGCACGGCGCGAGCGTCCCGCTGCGCGACCCGGTCGCGAAGCGAAAATACTCGACCCGAAACTGCTCGAGCGAGCCGGTCAAGACATTGCAGCCTGGAACAAATACCTGGCTTCGATTCCCGTCACCGACCGAGCACAATGGGCACGCGCGGCAGGCCGAACAGCTGGGGTGTTTGACGCATGGTCTGTCCGGACCGAAGCCACACCAGGACCCCTTGCCCACGCTGCGAAACAACTCGCCCGATCATCACAGATCCCCGCACATCAGCACGCACCGAAGAAGGCGGGCATCGTCTCCGCCGGAGGTGCAGCCCTGATCTTGATGCAAACAAGCCCGCAGCTCGGCAAGGCAGCGTCGTACGCGCTGCTGATGCGCCAACTGATCAAGACGGTGGAGGCGATTGCCGCCGCACATCGCGCTGCCGGCGACCTGACCCGGGCACGTGACCTCGAGATGACCGCTCGCGTGGAACTCGAAGCGATTCACCGTCGGATGCCGCAGCCTCGTACCGAGATCGAGCACGTCGAATGCGAGGGCAGCGTCGCAGTGCTCGAACGGCCGGTTTCGAAAGAAAAGACAACGACGGAAGAGACGTCGTCGGAACCAACCGACAACAATGCAGCAGCCCTCGCGGCCGGCGACTTCCCAGTGTCCGCACGGGAAGCAGCGAAGCGAGGCACCTCCCCAGTTCCTCCCCGACTTGATCCCCAACGGGAACAGACGCGCGCAGGGAAGAGCCGAGACAACGACAACGGGCGCTAGTACGGGAATCGAGCAGATTTAATTCGTCCTTGTCGACTTTCGAATGAAGTCATGACGAAGTCATCATCACTACTGGTGACGTCATCACCATCCTCCGTCGAATGTTTCCTTTTGTCTGGTGCGCAACGGACTGTTTCATTTGCTGGAGCGTTTGTCAGCGCTGCTGACCAAGCTCAAGGATTCCTGTATTGAAGCCTGCTCAACCGGAATCGTTATTGCTTGGCCTTCGTAAATCTTTCCGTATCCCTGTGCGGTCACGGTCCATTCTGCGGTCACCTCGCTGCTAGCAGCGAGGTTGGCAACCAGAATTATGTCGTCGGCCTCGCTCACCCATGCCGGGTGGGGGCGGAGATGCTTGAGGTCGAGAGTGATCTCCACGGAATCGTCAAGGCTTTTCCAAGTAACCGGGTAATCGGCGATCCGCAGGTCGTCATAAAAGCTCGGGTCGATGCCAGCGTAGGGGTCTTTCGGGGCCGGAATAACAGGAGATAGCAACTTGGCTTGATCGAATCGGTCGAGGTGCAGACACTGCAGGCCGCGCACACCACTGATAGTGATGATCACTTGGACGTCGTTGAGGAACACTTCACCGGTGTTTTTCAGGCGGAACCGCAACCCCGGCCACGTGGTGGACGCTAGGTGGTCCTCCGATTCGGCCCACCTCCGGCGAACTTCGCGTTCCCACCGCTCAATTCGCTCCTCAAGATCCGCTTCGGTGAGTGGTGGCAGTGCCGACTGCATCCATTGCATTCGCGTAATCGCGGGGTTCAGCGCGGTCTGTTGACGGTTCCGGGTGTGCCGTGCGCGTTCCTTCTCCGCTGCATGCTCAAGCCACCAATCGCGGACGTCCTCACCGCCTACAAGGTGGCGCGCGGTTCCGATGATCTCGAGCTCGATCGCAATCGGAAGCGGGCCAGGATCGATGTCGAGGTATTGCTTGCGGATCGGCGACATCGACGGCTCGTCGAGAATATGAGCAACGCGCTCGAGATGAAACAGTTCGACCGTCACGCCTTTGTCCGCGCCGAGCTCCCTGAGCTCTGCGCGTTCGCTCAGCCTGATCTCCTGATTGGTGACGAACGCTAGCCCGTATGGCTGGTGCTTTGTGGCGCTTTCAAGATCGGACACGAACTTTCGCTTGATGTCGCCGAATGTCTGTTCGTCGCGGGGGAAATTGACGGCCATGATCCACCGGCGACCGTCCTTGGAACAGACGGCATCACGGCCGCCATCCTTGCCTCCAAGAGGGTGCGATGGGTCGATGTTGTCGAAGCCGGAGTAGGCGAGGACCTGGGCGGCGAGACGCTCGGACGGAGCCTGGCCCTGAGTCCATTGCCGCAGTCGAAACCACGTCTCATCTGTACGAGTCATGTCCTCTTCATACTCGATGCCCCTGCCGTCGAACCTTTCGGTCGGTTTGTCGGGTAAGTTCGTTTGATCGACCCCAGGCGAAGCGCAGACCGACACGGCCCGCGATGAGGATCTCAGTCGAGTGCAAGGAGGATCGGGTGAGTGGGTTGATTCCAAATCTAGAGGACCTTCGCGAGCAGTTGCCGCCAAGCCAGACTTCGCTGGACGCACACGAATTCGTCACAGCGTTGGCAACGGCCGTGTCTTCGGCAGAGGTTGCATCGAAGGTCGACGCGCTGGTCGACGGATGGTTGGAAGTCGAATGACTGCACCACTTCTTCCAGGGACCCAGCCGCCCCCTCGCATTATTCGTCTGCGTATTCGGGGGTTTCGATCCTACGGAACTGAGGTTCGAGAACTGGAACTGGACTCGCCCATCACGGTTATCAAAGGCGATAACAGCCAGGGAAAGACCGCGACCGCTGAGGCGCTGGAATTCTTGTTCACCGGGCGCAACAGCCGGAGAGACTTGTTCGGGGGAGCCAAGGCGGAGTACGAGCGGATGCTCTCCAACGTGCACTTGCCGTCAGATGACACCGACGTGTGGGTGGAAGCTGATGTCAGGTCCCTCGATGGCACTGTACGGACTATTCGTCGCGTATTGACGGCAGACTATTCTGCGTCGGCGGACTGCACGAGTGTGGTGACCATTGATGGTCAGCAGGCGACGGATCTGGATTCTCTTGGCATCCCGTTCGGAGAACCTCCGCTAGCTGCACCGGTCTTGCTGCAGCACAATCTTCGCTACGTCCTGTCTACCGAGCCGCAAAAACGGGCTGCGTACTTCCGTTCGATGCTCGAGCTGATTGACCTCGACATTGTGAGAGATGCGGTTAGCCGCGCCAAGGATCGGGTTGCGAATCTTCCTTCGCTAGTGCGGGTGGGTGCGATGAACGGGCTTGCGCAGGGAAACACGCCTGCGACGGCAGCGATCGACAAGGCTGCGAAAGCGAAAGACCAACCAACTCTGACAAGCCATCTTCTGACAGCCGCCAGCGCTCTTGGCTTGCCGTTGTCCGGTACGAATGCCGAAGACGCCATCGCTGATCTGCAGAAGATCAAGGCACAGGCAGAGGAGAAGGTCTTCCCGATCGGTGCTCTGACGCCGAATCTGACTCAGATACCCACCGATGTGGACACCTCGCGCTTGAGCCTGCACATCGTTACCTACTCCGACCGGCTTCAGGCTATCGATGCGGAGGCGGCCCGTCTGCTACCTGTTTTCGAGGCCGTTCTTGCACATCAGGACCTCGGCGCGGTGGCGGCGCCGACCAGTTGCCCCGTTTGCGAAGACGGAACTCTCCGTGCAGAGCGTATCGAGCAGATGCGTGAGCACTTAGCTGCAACTACGGGCATGCAGGAAGCAGCAAGAGCCGTCGTTGATGAGCTACAGTTCGCGCTCCGAGAAGTCGATCGAGTTGGGGTTGCGCTCAAGTCTGTGCTTCCTGCGGCTCAGTCTTGGCAGGACCACCAGTGGGCCGATGTCTCAGCGCACCTGGAGGCATTCGCGGCCGGTAGTCATACGGGCGCACCGGGATTGGATTCCGGGGACTCAGCCCGTGGGCATATCTCTCGTGCCGCCGGCGAAGTGCAGCGGCTCAGAGATATCCGGGATCAGATTAGGGACTTGGTTGCCGCAGGAACCCTCAAAGTTAGCGAGCGCACAGAGATTCGAGATGAAATTTCGCTTCTGCTCAAGCAAAGCAACGAGTGTATCGCCATCGTGCAGAAGGAAACACAGGCACTGAAGAAGCTCGTCGCTGACCTACACGAGGGGCTGGGTGAAAAATTGCAGGCGGCGTTGATGCCCGCCGGGACTCGGGAGATCCTCGAACTCTTGGAACACCGGGACGACCTTTACCGTGAACTACGAGTCCAGGCGCAGAGGAAGAAAGCGAAGCAGCGTATCGATGCGCTCGGTCGCGCTATCCAGAAAGCCGAGCAAGCACTCCTCGATGACCGATTCGCCAAGATGGGTGATGAAATCGATAGGTGGTGGGCTACCCTTCGCCCCGATGAGTTGGTCCGGTTCGGTGGAGTTGGACGACGGGCATCGGGACGACGCTACGTGAATCTGACTGCCGAGCTCGCAGTATCGGACGAGGCTTCGCCGCAGGTACGTGACGCCGTCGGTGTATTCAGCGACAGCCAGCTCAACGCGCTCGGGCTGGCGGCCTTCTTGGCGCGACAGCGTTTGCTTGGAAGTCCTGTCGTAGTCCTGGACGACCCGCTCCCTGGGTACGACCCCGAACATCGAATTACTTTTACTCTCAACACCTTGAGCGCCCTCATGGATGAAGGTGTGCAGGTGATCGTTTGTACGCACGATCCCAAGTTGGCAGTCAATATCGTCGAAGGCCATCGGCATCGAGGTTTGGAGCACTACGAGTTGGTGCTCTCGGACATGAGCGAGGGCACGGCTGTGACCAACGAAAGCGATGTCTTCGGAAGACATCTGTTGGAAGCCCAAGATGCCATTGCCAGTCTCACCGTCGAGGGGAGGCGCAATGCGGCCAATGCTCTGCGGCGAGCCGCCGAACGACTAGCGAAGCAGATCATCGCCACGGGACGGACACAAGCCGGCACGCCTACCCGAGTGTCTGAAGTTGGTGACAAGATTCTTGGCGAGTTGATCCCTGATGTGCTTGGTTTTGCGCTGGGTAATGACGAGCGCGGCCGCTGGACTCTCTGGAAAAGTTGTTTGAATCCTGGGGCCCACGATGACGATGTACCGCCGCCTCAGACCTTGAAGACCGTCCTTGGTGACATCAAGAAGCTGAAGAAGAACCACGAGAAACATTGGCCAGATGGGCTGTTGAAGTGAGTTCGAGTCCGCTTCACGTGGCCGTCCACAGTGTCGGGAAGATCTTCGCCCATCTCGGCAGGATGCCAATTCTGGTCGCGGAGTAGATGGCACCCGCCTGTAGGCGGCCCGGTCCGCAAGTGCATCTTCGATCGGCGGCCGCATCACCCCGTTGGGTAGACGGGCTGACTATCCGAGCTTTGGCGCGCAAGCATGAGGTCCTGAGATTTCAAGCCCCTGAAGCGCAAAGTAACTAGTTTTAAGAGCCGACCGTTCGGTCTTTGGTTCGATGGCACGTCCCGCCGCGCCATCGACCCCAGGGGGTTTCTCTGCAGCGGCAGTTTTAGTACCTCTGCGATGTGCATATTTCCCACTGCAATAGTCACGATGTACACGATTTTTGCAGTAGCAGACGGACACTTTGTCGGCACTATCAGGCTAGGTGCTTCAAATAGGTTCACCGAATCTGCAAAAATAATGCTCAGTGATACTATTGCAGTATGGCTCAAGGCTATTCCATCGTTGAACTAGCGGATCTTGCCGCTGGCCAATGGGGTCTGTTCACTACCGCCCAAGGCAGAGCGATCGGGTTCTCAACCCAGCGCATCGCACGGCTTGCCCGTAATGGCACCGTGGAGCGGATTCGCCACGGTGTGTACCGGGTTAGTGGCGCGCCGAGCGTCCCAAACGAACAGCTTCGAGCTGCCTGGCTCGTCATCGAACCCAGATTCACCGCAGGTGAGCGGCTCGATGGTAAGCATCCCGCCGTGGTTTCCCATCGCTCCGCTGCACGGGTCCATAACCTTGGAGACCTGGACGCGGATGTCATGGAGTTCACGGTCACTCGTCGGAAGCAGTCCCGGCTAGACGATGTTCGGTATCGCGTCGCAACACTGGACCCGGGCCGATGGACCCTAGTTGACGGACTTCCCACCACCACCATCCTCTCCACGATCGACGATTTGGCCACTGATCATCTCGACGGTGGGCATCTCGCCAGCATCGTTCGCGACGCCGTCACCACCGGTCGCGCCGACGCAGACGCTGTCGTTACTGTGCTGCGGCCACACGCTCACAAGTACGGGGTCGCCCTCGGTGATGGATCCGGTCTACTCGACCGGTTCCTCTCCGAGGCCGGAGTGCCGGAATCGACGCGGGCCCTTAGTCGACGCGTAACAGCCAGCGCCAGCGAATCGAATGTTTGGTCCAGGCTCGGCCAGACTGCGGCGTTCCGGGAGGCGCTGGAGACTCAAGGTGTCCTCGCCGGACTCAGTGAGAGCACGGCGTTCAGGGAGGCACTGGTCAACCAGAGTGCGGCGTTCCGGGAAACTAAAGATGTCCTCGCCCGACTCAGTGAGAACACGGCGTTCAGGGAGGCACTGGCCAGCCAGAACGTGTTCGCTCAAGATGCCCTAGTCGGCCCTGTGCAGTCTATGCAGAAGATCGCCCCCGAAAGGGTCAACTGCGGTGGCGAGGAGAAGCAACTTGAAGACTCGGATCTCAACAGTAAGGTCAACCCGCTCAACGGTGACAGCGACAGTCTCAGTTAATCGGGGCGAGATCAATGTCCACTTCACCGGCTGATCGGAAGGCACTATGACCAACGACAGACCCTCGCCAAACAACACGGCCGCGTTCATTCGCTCCTTCAAGGATCGTCTCCGAAACCAGTCCACGCTGCGCGGCCGAACGATCGAACAACTGCGTCGTGAGTTTTTCCTACAACGATTCCTCGCGCGAGTTTTTTCCGCTCCAGGGGATCGGTGGATGCTCAAGGGTGGGGCTTCGCTACTGGTGCGACGACCGGATGCACGGTACAGCCAGGACATCGACCTTCTACACACCTCAGCATCTGTCGCCGATGCGCTCAAGGAACTTGAAGCAATCGCGCAGATCCCCACCGACCTCGACTTCTTCCGGTTTGTATTTGACCCTCCTCGGCTGATGACAGGCGGTGTCGCGGGAGCCAGCGTGAAAGTGAGGGTCTACCTCGGCGTCACAGAACTCGCCGACTTTCCGATTGATCTGTCCACGGAACTTGATCCAGTAGGAATCGTGGATTACCACCCTCCGCTCCCAGTCCTTGAGTGGGAGGGGCTGGGGGCGATGCCTAAGTTTGCGTTATACCCACTACCGCAACAGATCTCAGACAAAACCTGTGCGATGTACGAACGGTATGGCGAGCTGAGACAACCCTCGACGCGCTACCACGACCTCGTCGACCTCACACTTATCGTCACTGCCTGGTCGATCGATGCCGCCATAACCCGTACCGCGCTTGAATGCGAGGCCGCTCGACGCTCGTTGGAACTGCCATTCGCACTGACGTCGCCTGCTCCGCCCTGGCCTGTCGGGTACAACAAAATCGCCAAGACGGTTGCTGGGCTGCCAGAGGAAGCGAAGAGTATTGATGGCGCCCTCAGCATTGTTGGCGCATGCCTTAATCCACTGCTCAGTAAGCATCTCGATGCTGGATCGTGGGATCCGATCGAGGCGAGATGGTCGTAACGGCGGGCACAGATTAACTCTCTGGCTCGGCTCGGTTCGGCTCCGCTTGGTTCGTCATTGACTTGTTCTGGGAGGATCTGAAACGCAGTTGAGTGTTCGGGCAATTAACACGGTTGCGATGATCCGATGCACTGCTAACGGCCAGTGTGTTGGCGTTCTTGGCTGCGGCCTTTGCCCGGACGTCCTTTCCTTGCGGCCGGTGGTTTACCTGTCCCGGTCTGCACCGCTCCTCGGGGATGCTTGGCCTGGTCGAGGTCGGCCGTCATCCGGGCCCCGATCGTTTCCTTGTCCACTCCTCCGGCGTTCATGTCGGCGGCGAGTGCATCGCGCCGTTCAGCCGAGTCGTACTCGGCTTCCGCGGCCGCCCGATGAGCGTCTGCGTCTTCGGCGATTTCAGTTTCGGCCGGCGTGCCTTCGGCTTCTGTTGCCGTCTTGTCGAGCCGATCGGCTTCGGCCATCAGCTCGGAAGCCTTCACGTTCTCGCGTTCGGCGAGTTCCTGTTCGGCGGCAGCGGCCCGCTTGGCTTCTTCGGCTGCCCGGAGCAGGTTCTCGATTTCTCGCGGGTCGATCCCGGGGGCGCCCGCATCTATTCCGTACCGTGTCTGGACTTGCGTGCGGATGCGATCTGCGGCGTCGGCCGCGGGCTGCGAGTGGTCCTGCCAACCGCGGGCCTGCTGCCAGCTGTCGGCGATCTGCGCGTGGGAGGCGTCCTCCCACCAGCGGTCCGTCATCACCGGACGTAGCTGTGCCTCGATCACGCTGCGCTCGGCGACGAGCCGTTCGCGCAGTTCCCGGGCCGCCTGCACGCTTTTGGCTTCGGCGTCGCGGATCTGCTTCTCACGTGCGCGACCCATCTGCTCTGCGAGACGGGACGCAGACTGCAAGCCGACCCGGAACATGCGCGTGAGTTCTTGATTGACCTCACCGATTTCGTCGTGCTCTGACATCAGTTGTTGCCTTCCTTGTGGGGTGACGCCGCTGTGGGCGCGGATTCAGGGGAAAGACGCATGTCGGGGAACATCGACGACGGTGCGGGTTCAATCGGCAAGGGCACGATCGCGAAGTCGCCGCCGGCATGACCGCCGCGGACCGAGCACGCTTTGAACGTGCCCTCTGGATCGAAAAGCTGTGCCATGTGGTGGTCAGCGTGATCGCGCCACCACACACTCATCCCGGTCGAAGGATCCAGGCGCAGACGCTCCCATGCGCGCCACAGGGCTTCCAACCGGGAGATAGCTTCGGCGTGTTTCCACCACTGCGTGCACCAGTTCCTTGACGTCCCCTCGATCACCTCACGCCGATAGACAGGGGCGATGCGTTCGCGCACGAACTCCTCTACCGATCCGAACACCAGTTCCGGTTCTGACGGCTGCTCCGGCTCCGGCTCCGCCTCCGGATCGGCGAGTGAAATCTCGAGCTGCGCCAGCAACCGGGCCGCCGCCGCGGCTTCGAGTCGCGCGTACAGCTCTGGAGTGAGGATTTCCGCCCACTTCGCTTCAGCGATCGCGTCGGCTTCCTTCTGGATGCGTTTGAGAACTGCCTTGCCGACCATCGCCTCGAGGTTCTCGCTCAGCGGCGCTTCGACGTTCGGTTCATCTCCTCCGCTGAGGGGCGTGTACGCGGATGGGGGTGGATAGTCCGCATCATCGGGCGGCAGATAGTCAGCCTCACCCGGATCGAAATCGCCGGCCGGTGGTGGCTCGAACGGCGCGTTCACAGCGACACAGCCTCACGCGCAGCCCCCGCGTGGTCTGGCTTGAGCCATTCGGACAGGCCTTCTTCTGCTTCCGCCAACCTCGCCGGGGCTGCCGGATCGTGGGCTTCGATTGACGCCCTGATCTGGTCGGCGTGCGGGCCGGCCATCCACGGCGCCGTCCGTACGATCACAGGCCGGTTACCAGAGGAACGTACGATCGCCCGGCCACGTGGCAGTGCTTCGAGTTCGGATTCGGTGAACGTACGAACTTTGGTGCGCTGCTTGGAAGTGGATCGGCCTTGCGAGGAGGCTGTGACCGACCCGGTGATCTCCCAATGGTCACCGATCGCGGTGGACATGTCCCGAAGGAACACCCCGTCATCGACGGCTACACCACCGCCGTAGACCTTGACGTTCGCCGCCGACCACAGTTTCTTCATCCCGCGTTCGCCCCACACCTCCACACCCTGTGACCAGGACTGCAAGATCGCCATGATGATGATTCCGCGAGAACCGTAGTGGCTGTAGAGGCTAGGCAGCTTGGACCAGCGCACGACGTTGGCCACCTCGTCGAGAGGAGCGACGAGAGGAACAGGCAGACGTCCCTTCGGCGAGGTGGTCGCGATTTCTTCGGCTGCGTCGATCACGGCGACGGTCAACGCCGTCACCAGTGGGCCGGCCGAACCGTTGCCCTCGCGGGAAAGGCTGTAGAGCGTGCCTCCGGAACGAACGAACTCGCGAGGATCGAAATGCGGCCGCGGATCGGACGAACCATCCGACGTCACCCAGGGATGAATCGTCCTGATCTTGAGCGAGCGGATCATCTTCTTGGCAGTACCGAACACACCGCCGCGTTGTTTGTCGGGTGCGTTGTACTGCCCGGCCAGGCCGTCGGCCTGCAATCCGTACCCATGTTGGCGAAGGATCTTCACCGCTTCCTGGTTCTGCACGTCCGTGACCCACGTATATGCCTGTGTGATCGGGCGGCGATCGAGTGCCGCAGCCAGGAACAGTGCCGCCAACAGGTCCTTTCCTTCCGGATCGAAGAACGCGTCCGTCTTCGCTTCGAGTCCGTCGTCACCGGAGGCGAAATGATCGGCCAGGTCGGCGGCCCTGACTTCGTCGGTCACCCACGTGAGCGGATTCCACCACCAGCTCGGTTCCTCATTGGCGACCCTCTGCGGATCGAACACCCAGACTTGCGAACCCATTGCCGCTCGAACGTCGCGGGTCGCGTCGACGACATCGCGCTTGTTCGAGGTGGTCAGGACTGCGCCGGGAGCATCGAGAACTGCGGGGATGACGCGACTGGTCGACTTACCGGTGCGAGGACCCCAAATATCGACGTGCAGGTCCTCCCAGCTGCCGCGCAACATCGGGGCCGACCCGAACACCGGCTTGCTCGGCAGCAACAGGTACCCGAGCTGAATGCCGACAACGTCGTCGGGACGGAGCCGCACCTGCAAGGATTCGGCTTTCGCCCGGCATGCCTGTTCCGTCAACGAAGCGATGTCGCGACCGCGGCCCATGTACTTGGCCAGCTCGTCGACGCGGGTGCTGTCCCGCTTGCGCAGGATCAACAACCACATGCCCACCGCAACCAACACGATCAACGCCAAGGCGAAGGCAATCGCCACTACGCTCGCACCGGACTCCCACACGAGATCGCCCTTGATCAGGCCCGCGACCATCGCCATCGGATTGACCGGAACATCCTGCTCGGTGCCGAACTGCATCGCGACGGAGGCGCCGACGACGCCGGCAACCGCGATCCCGGCGCACACACCGAGCACCTCGAACGCCACGTCACCTTGACTGGGATCACGCACGGAACCCTTACTCATGATTTACCTCCTGCGGTGTCGGAAACTGTTTACAGAGAAGAACTTCGGCGGAAAATTGTTGGGCACAGCTGTGGGTTGATTACTTCGGTCAGGACATGAGGCGCAGAAGGACGACGAGGGCGACTGCGGTCAGTGAAAAGACGATCAGGCGGAGGCCGTTGACGTTCGGTGATATGCGCGGTTTCCGGCCGGTCTTGCGGACGTACGCGGCGTCGGTGATCGCGGCTAGTCCGAACCAGCACACTGACTGCTGCGATCACGAAAACGGCTATGGTCAGGCCGGTGATGACGCTCTCCAAATGCACACCAGCTTGCCCGTCACTCGGGCCACTCGCGGATCGTCCAAACATGATGTTGTTTCCCAACTGTCGGATTTACGTGTTGTCCGTCGGTATCTCGACGACGGTGGTCAACGTGACGGCGTAACCGGCACGTGGTCTGCTTGTCAACGATGTTCCCGTTACTTGAGCGGGGATGACGGTGTGTGAATGTCCTTGTACTGCAACGAATCGGTGTTTCGTTTCGAGGTCGGCGACCAGGTCGTGCATCTTCTGTACTGCACTCTGCAATGCGGCCGACGGCTCACCGGCTTCGGTGGCGGTGCTGTAGAGGAAGATATGCGTCATTTACAGGCCTCTGTTCGCGGCGATCAGTTCACGGTTCACTTCGCGTAGTGCTTCGAGTTCGACGCGGAGGGAATGTATTTCGGAATTCGGGGCGCACGGTTGTGGTTTCACGGCGTCCGCGCCTTCCCGCTGCCGTAGCCACGCCCGCACGGTGGAGGTGTGGATTCCGGTATCGGCGGCGACACGCTCAATCGTTGCCCACAGAGACGGATACTGAGGGCGCAGCTTGTCGACCAAAGCGACTGTGGCACTGCGCACCTCTGCTCCGTAGCGGTTGCCGCGAGTGCTGCGTTTGCCGCTCATGCCGCGTTGTCCTTCGCTGTCTGTGCCGCGTGTCCGGCGTCGGTGGCGTCGACGAACCGACTGTCGGTGTCGTGCCACTGGTATTTCAGTTCCGTGGGGGTCAGGACGGTCTCGAAACGGTGCCCTGGAATGCGTTCGGTGCCCTGTTTGAGCAGGAAAAACCCTCGGCCTGGGGGTGGTCCTGGCTTTTCGAGTTGGGCGTCGTAGCCGGCTGGGGACGACAGCGCGGAGACCCATGCCTTGTCTGCGCGGGTGAACGGAATGATGGAGTCGAGTTTGTCCATCTCGTCCGAGGTCAGGGCTCCCACGATCAACGCTCCGGCGCGTTCGATGAAGCCCTTGGCTTTCATGATGTCGAAGTCCATTTCGAGCGATTCGAGGTCCTTGACGGTGTGGGTGATCATCACCAGCGCCGTTCCGACGGTGCGGGTCAGGCGGGTGAGGGCGTCGACGCGGCTGACCATTCCGGGGCCGGCGAGAACTCGCCAGAATTCGTCGAGCACTGCCAGGAAGAGCAACCGGTCGCGAAGTCCGCAATCGGCGAGGACGTGTGCGGCTTCGATGGCGCCGAAGCCGTCCTCCCAGCATGCGGCCATCACCGCAGCTTCGAGCTTGGTGTCACCGTGGCTGAGCGCTGAAATGTCCACGCACACCCCGGTCGGTCGATCCTCGCCGGTGAAGTCGATCGGGGTGGTCGTCTGCTGGGAGAACACCTCACCGAGATCGCCGTCGAGCAGCGCGGACAGCGTCTCGAGGAGGGATTCGACCTTGGCGAGGTACTTGTCCTTGTCGCGGGTGTACGCCTTGCGCATCAACTCTTCCGGCGGGTTCTCGATCAACGTGAGCAGATCGGAGATAAGCGGCGGGTTGTCGTATCCGAAACGGGGGTCCTTTTCGAGTAGGCGCAGCGCCGCGGTGATGATGTTGCGTTCGGCCTGTGTCAGCGCTGTTCCGCGCTCGATTTCGCACAGCGACTGCATCACTCGCTTGCGGCGTTGGTGAACCTGTTTGATCACTTTCTTCTGCAAGTCGGGGAAGTCCGCGAGCAGCGGAATCACCGACCCGAGAGCTCCGATCGCGAGCGGGTTGAGGTACCCCTCGCCGTGTCCCAGGCGCACGATCTTGCCGCGATCGCCGCAGATGATTTCGATTTCCTTGGTGAAGTCGGGTTTGGTGTCGGCGAACACGAACGGGATGTGACCTTGGGCGACGGCCCCGCTGACGAGTTTGCGGCCCACCGTGGACTTGCCGTTACTGGGCAGGGCGAGCATGAACACGCTGGGGGTGTTCTGTCGGCGTGAACGGTAGGTGGCGGTGATCGGGTCGTAGTGGAACGAGATGCCGTCGGGATCTTTCCCGAGCGGGGTTCCGACCATTGGATAGGTGCTGCCTACTACCCACGGGGAGAGCCCACATGCCTGCACACTGGTGCCGCGGAACTCCGGCGGCTTGGGTACGACGCCCATCTTGCCGCCGCCGTGGCCGGCGAAACCGCGGTCGGTGAGTTTGGGGGCGCGGCGCCATTTCGGTTCGGTTCGGGAAGGATCGCGTGCGAGTTCGGCGGCTTTCGCTGCTGCCTTCTCGTCTGCGATGCGTTGTTTTTCCTCTGCCTGGCGGCGTTTGCGTGCCGCTGCCATCGGATCGCGTAGGGAAGCATTCTGCTTCTTGCGTCCGGGTTCGTACGTGCCGGTCAGGTCTGCGATCCGGCGGCGCAACATCAAACTCATCGTTTTCTCCTTCTCGGTGGTGGTTGGCCGGTTCAGGCCTGCAAGGTTTTCGCCGTCGTTGCGTGGTCTTGGAGATAGACCCCGACTCCGACGCCCGAGAGAAATGCCGCTGCCTGGTATCGCCATGCGGGCCGTACCTTCGTCGAGCACCCGGCGACCAGGGATTCGATCGTGTCGGCCTGAATGTCGAGCTGGGCTTCGGTACTTGCCGACGCGGTGACGATCAGCGAGACCGCTGTCGCGCCGGCACCGTTGCCGACCTCGACGCGAGTACGGTCTGCTGCCTTGACCTTGAGGTCTGCGCGGACCGACCCGATACCGCGTTGGGCATTGCGTTCACCGACTGCGTAGACGTAGCCGCTCTCGACTGCGTTCACGGCGTCGGCCGGGGACATCGGCCGGTGAATCAGTGTCACGCGCTTGCGCGGGACGTCGCCGTGACCTTCGAGAAGTGCTTTGAGGATCCGTTCGTTGCGGGCACCGGACGGGGGTGCGTTCATCACCCAGGTCCGCGAGGCCGTGCCTTCGTGGAAGTAGGTGTTTTTGGTTTCCTCGGCCGTCATCGGGCCGGCATCGAGCCAGTCGACGTACATCTCTCCGCTGCGCAGTGACGATTCCACCTCGGCTTCGACAACCGGGCGGGGATCGTATGCGCGGCGCACGACTGCGGAGATTTCGTGATCGGACATCGGGACAGCGGTCACGCGGAATGTGCCGAGGTTCGCGCAGATCGACGGAAGACGTTCTGCCAGATCGGCAATCATCGCCATCGGATCCTTGCGTTTGGCTTCCGTGTTCGCGGTGAAGGTGAGCGCCATGTGGGTGTGCAACTGGATTCCGTGACGTACGCCGGTGCCCGATTCGCGGACCACCGCTTGTGCGAGTTCAGAGGTGCCGGGTTTGCACAGTCGCGAGATTTCCGCGTCTTGCCGCGCGCCTGTCTCCGGGAGGGTTTCGATGATGGTGGCGATCGCTTCGATGTCCGGCGTCTGTCCGCTGAGGTTGATGAACTCACCCCAGTTGGCGACGTCGAGGTCGACCTGACCCTGTTCGACACCTTTGTATCCGGGCACAGAGCAGCGCAGCCTGATCGTGTACTGATGCAGTTTCGGTAGATGACTCATTCCGAATCGTCGGCCCAGTTTGTCGATTCCCCACCACATTTCGATCGGAGCGCCGATTCCCGGGACTCGGGTTCGGCCTCCGGGCGCGTTCGAGAGAGAACCAGCGCGCAGGATGTGCTGGCCGCGCCGACGCTGCTTGCTCCACCCGGTGAGTTCAGTGGCGAATTCGTACCCTGACTTGCCGCCGATGCGTGCAGCGAGCGGCGCCCAGGTCAGCACCACTACGCCGAGGATCACCGCTCCGGAGACGAAAAACCCCGCGAGCAGTGCAACGATGCCGGCCACGATGCCCGACGCGAAGACGTAGAACATTTTCTTCGACACACCGAACAGGTACGTCGAGGGGGCTTCGTGAAGACCGCCGTAGGTGTTCGGGCGGCCCGGTGCTTCGGTGCTCATAGCTGCTCCTTGAAGATGGAATCAATGAGGTCAAACGGTGCGGTGCGGTGTGCGCTCATCCGGACCGCCCGCCTTGCGGCTCGTCCGGAACGTCCGCTCCCCCACTTGCTCCGGCGGCGCTGTCGCCGATCGTCGACGCGACGGCGCCCATAGCGCTGCTGATCCGGTCGGAGACTTCCTGCCCGACGGCGACGGCCGCACCGACAGGACCAGCGGCCGCGGCCGCGCCGCTCGCCGCGCCACCGGATGCTGCTCCGGATGCGCCACCGGATGCTGCTCCGGACGAACCGCTCGCGGTCGCTGCCCCAGAGGGACCGCTCGATGCAGCTTCCGTGCCACCGCCCGAGGGCGCCGGTGAGCTCGACCCGGATGAGGGAGTGCTGGAGCCGGTCGGTTCCGTACTCGGGCCGCCCTGAACGCTCGACGACGAAGAGGACCCGGAATCCTGTTCAGCCGAGGAGGACATCGACTGGATCATCGAAGCGCCCATACTCGCGCCGGTCGCGGCGAGCATTCCGCCCAGCACCGCGCCGCCGTTGCCGCCGGCCATCGAACCCATCGCAGGAACGATCAGCCTCGCCAACGCCGGCATCGTCAGGCACGAGAGTGTCAGCAGGATCATTCCGGCAAAGACACCTTGTGCGTCGGTAGCACCGGCGGCCGAGAGGAAAGCGATCCCGTACACACTGGAAGCGACGAACGGGAACAGTGCGAACACCACCGCCCAATTCCGTAGCTTCGTCCAGGCCTGCATTCCGGCGCTGCCGATTCCTGATGCGGCGGCCGCGATCGGCGCCCATCCGAGGACGAGGCGCAGCATCGCGATCTGCATCATGATGAACACCGCTTGCACGGCGGTTCCGACGATGCCCAAGATCGCGAAGACGAAGATCAAGCCCGGACCCAGGAGAGGGCCGACTTCGGCGACGGCGAGGAGTTTGTTCGCCGCTTCGTCGATGTTCTCTCCGACCATCGCTTGAACCAGCCACACACCCGCTGCTCGGGAGAGTTCGTCACCGGCGAGGATGAGCGGAACCAGAGTCCAGGACGCGAACACTGTGCGGGTCAACATCATTGCCGTTTCTTCGGCATGTTGCTGCGCCAGACGCGATTTGGCCCAGGCGAGTTTGAGTGCGGAGATCCCGACCGAGATCATGAACGCCGCTATCTGGAATATTCGCAAGAATTGGTGCACTTGCCAGACTGTGTTCTCGGTGTCACTGTTTCCGACCGCGCCGGTGACCGAGTTGGTCATCCACCACGTCAGCATGAAAGTGATGCCCTTTTTCCAACCGTCGAGGAACACTTCGGCGGCCTTGCCGACGCCCGATTTCCACATCCCGTCGGCGAACTCGCCGGCCGCGTCCTGTGGATTGGCCACAGCAGTGCCCAAGTCGCAGAACCGTTCGAGGAACCCACCGACGACCGGTACGGAATCACCGACGTCGCGGCAACCGGCATACATGTCGTCGTCAGCCGGCGCCTGCCCGGTTTCCGAAGTGCCCGGATCATCTGCCGGGGGCTGGGCATGCCCGAGCGCGACCGGCCCGAAGACCAGCACAGCCAGGAGCAGAGCCGCGATCGCAGCCAGACGCTTCACCATTGGGTCCACCCCGTCAGCGAAGTGATCGTCTGCGGCGGAAGCTGGGTGGACGGGCGACGGATCTTCCAATCACCGTCCTGCCAGACGACCTCGAAGCGAGTGGTGAACCAGGAGCCCGGAGTCTTGTCGCGGGCCGCGACCTCCACGACCGCAAACGAGTTGTCAGCACTCCAACCGGAAATCTTGAATGCCGCCGGGATGTACTGAGGGGGCAGCTGGCTCCAGTCGATCCACTTCTTCGGCGCCCACGACGCCTTGTTCCCCCGCGTCGAGGGTTCGATCTGGTTGTCGAAGACCGCATCGAGTGATTCCTGGTCCATGACCGTCCGCATGCTGATCTGCCAGGCAGCGAGCGCAGCGCCCTGAGGGGTGCGAGCGAAACCCGTGGCCAATGGGCCATCTACTCGAGTGGGACCGTCGGAGGTCGAGAACGGCAGGATGAACGGACCGACTTGCTGCCACATCAACCCCTCCGGAGCGGGGACCGGGTCACCTTCCTTGAACGAGGGGCGATCTGCCGGCGACTGCGGCAACGCCTGACCACGCGGGTTGACGGGGTTGGCGATCACGCGGCCGAACAGATCCGCCGACGGAACGCCGAATGCAGTGCCGCTGTCGGGTTTTGCTGGTGCCGTCGCGGGCGGCTGGGTGGCAGTGGGGGCGCCGGCGCCGGCGGAATCGTCGTCGCGGGTGACGGCGATGAACACGGCCACGGCCACGACCACCGCGAGAAGCGCGCAGAACACGGCAGCGGCAATCCCGGTCGTGCGGCTGGTCGCCAACCACTCGCCGGTGCGGCGAAGGCGCGATCCTTCTGTCGTCTCGCGGGGTTCGGTGCGGTTACTCACGGGTGGCTCCTGAAAAGTCGGGGGAAGATCAGTCGGCGTAGGAGAAGGCGGTGTATCCGTCGAGCGAGGTCAACGGCACGGGATCGGTGGGCGCAGCGTCGGAGGTCTCGGGCTGCGGATCAGGGAGAGTGATCTTCCAATCGCCGTTTTGCCAGATCAGCGAGGTCGGCGACGCAGACAGTGCAGCGTCCGGCATCCGTGTCGCCAGCCACACCACGGCTTCGTCGGGGCTGTAGTCCTCGATGCGGAATCCGGCGAACTGGGCTGTCTGAGCAGGATCGGCTTCGGTGGTGATGGAGGTCATCACCCGCGCCACGGCGTACGCGTCCCGGCCCCGGCCAGGGGCGGTCAGCAGTTGTGCGGTCTGCGCCCAGGTCTCGTCCGGTGCGAGTGCGAGACGGCTCTGGCCCTGAATGGCGGCCATCACCACCCCTTGGGGTGTTCGGCTGTATCCGAACGGGATCTTCGCCGAAACGCTCGTCGGTCCGTCGACAGCGGAGACAGGGACAGCGACACCGCGGTAGCTCTCCCACGTCACCTGCTGCGGCGCTGCGCTGGTGTCGACCGCCGCGCCGGTGCCGGTTCCGGGGTCCTCCTCCGACGATCCGCACGCGGTAGCCACCGACAGCGCGAGAGCTGCGGCGACGAGAGCGCCGACGAGGCGGTAACGGTGAATTGCCATGATTTCCTTCTTTTTTCGCAAAGTGAGTAGTGGAATCGAGACGGGCTAGATGAGGAGCCATCCCGCCCACGTGATTGCGGAGGCGGTGACGATGGCGCCGATGGCGATCGAGATCAACCGCCGGATTCCGGGGCCGGTGACTTCGCCGTCGTCGAAGCGGTGCGCGACTTCGACACCGGCGCGCATCGCGGCGACGATCAGACCGGCGGCGACGAACCACAGGAACACGCCGAGCATCTGTCCGAGCGGGACCAGCACGTCTTCGCCGGGCATCTTGATGCCGCCGCCTGCGGCCAGTATCGAAGTACTCACTCCATGAACCAGGTGACGTACGAGGCGGCGGAGGACGTGATGATCGCGCCGACGGCGACACCGACCACCATCATCTTTTCGCCGCGTCCAGCGGTGCCGTCGGCGAACGACTGGGCGAACTTGACGCCGGCCATCATTCCCAGTCCGATCAGGAAAGCTGTTGCCGCCCACAGGCCGACGCCGAGCAGGACCTGAAACTTGTCGCCTGACGGCGGAGTGGTCATCTGAACGTCGATCACGTCCCCGCCCTGTCCAGGCGAGGGGAAGGGCGCGGGCTGCTGAGCGAGGATGTAGGTGTTGAGGGTGTGGAGTGCGTTCATGAGAAAGTGCCTTTCGAGTTATGTTGCGGAAGAACTGATTTCCTTCACCCGAGCTGCTGCTGCGACTCGGATCTGGTCGTGGAGAGCGATGACCGGGGCGACGGGGTATCTCGTCGGGTCACGCGCCGCTTTCTTGTCGGCCGGCAACGTCGAGGACGGAGACCACTCGGGAAGTTCGCGAGGAGGCATGACCCGCCAGGGCTCGAGCCACGGCACGTCCCAGCAGTGACCGGCCAGCGAGCGCGCCAGCGACTCGACGACGGCCAGACGGTTCCGGACCGGCTTGGACAGTGGGCGATCACTGTCGGCGACGGACACGACGCCGAGGATGTGTGTTCCTTCCGGCGTGCCACCGGCGGCGTGTTGCAGAAGCAGTGAATGAGCACGCTCTACGCCGTGCATCGTCGTGCGAAAAACGAGCACCACCAGCGGTGAGTCCGCGCCCGGTAGGTCACCGATGTATCCGGGCCAGCCGCGCTGGCAGTCCCCCGCGTACGCGAGGGAACGCGTCAGCGAGGAGACTCCGGCGCCGCCGGTAGCTCCGAGAAGCCAGACAAGCGGCCGGGCGGGGGTCAGAGCCTCACGTTCGATCGGGCCTTCCCAGATCGGAGCGGATTCATCGGTCGCGGGCATCACAGCCCCCGCGATGCGTGGACCGCTCGGCATCGGAGCACCGCGACGCGGAACATCGGCATATGCGCTGGTCATCGGACCATCACCGCGCTCACGCGCCACACACCGAGCTTGGTGGCGGTCATGTACGCCGCGAACGGAACCCGATCAATCTCCCGGCCGCCGGCATCGACGGCGGTCACCGTCACGGCCACGACTCGCGAGACCTTCGCAGGCTTGTCCTCGGGGTGATTATCGGCGGTCACCGTCGCCGTGGCCGTGGCTACCGCGTTCTGCTCACGCCAGGACTCCCATTGGCGACCGGTGATCGGTGCCAAAGCAATGAAGGACGACGCGTTGTCGGTGTAGTACCGCTCGTCGAGCAGCGGTGCTGCCCGGTTCGCTGCGTCGATCTGGTTGGTGTCCGCCCCGGGGGTGTACGAGAACAGAGCTTGCGCGGCCGCGACCATCACGGCTTCCGGATCGCTTTGATCGACCGAGGAAAACGGTTCCGGCAGAGTGGGATCGGCGGGAACAGTCAATGATTGAGTGGGGCCGCCCTCATCCATCGGGTGGTCGTGGTCATCGCTGCGCCCGCATCCGACAAGTGCGAGAACAGCGAAGGTCATGGCGGCGAACGCGGTCAACCTCATCGGTCTGCGGTCAGTCCGGTTTGTCATCGTGCCTCCTGCGGTTGCGGTTGTGATGCGCCGAAGCGGCGGACGTGCATTTGTTCTCCCGACATCCCCGACAGCGGAGCGATGGTGACGGTCTGGCCTTCGGTCGGAGCGTGAAGCAACATCTCTTCGCCGTTCTCGAGGCCGTAGTAGATGCCGACGTGGTGCGTGTTCGAGGCGGGGCCGAAGAAGATCAGGTCGCCGGGCTGTTTCTGGTCGATGGGGACCTCTGCGCCGCGTGAGTCGTAGAGCTGTCCGGGATCTGCGGTCGATCCGGTGAAGTGCGGCAGGCTGATTCGTCCGCCGGATGCCTGGTAGACCGCGTACAGCGTCAGACCTGAGCAGTCGAATCCGCCGCCGGTGGGGCCGTTCGTGTCGCCACCGCCCCAGACGTACGGGGTACCGATCCAGCGCGAGGCAGCCAGGATGACGGCTCGTCCGAACTCGCTGGCCGGACCCTCGCCGCCGCCGCTACCGGGTGCGGGCTGCTGATCGTTGCAGGCAGCGCTGCCGCCGTCGGCGACGGCGATGGCTCCACCAGCTGCGATGGATGCGAGGTCGGCTTCGGACATGTTCGCCCCGGCGCCCTTGAACTTGGCCGCCAACGTGGTGGCGATCGGCTCGTCGTCGGCGTACGCGTCCGGGTACAGCGATCCTTGAACGTTCTGTGCTGCGACGGTGATCGGTAGCGATTCCCACCCGCTCTGCTTGGCCAGCGCTTCGTAGAATTTGCGTGATGCAGTGGCCGAGTTCATCAGTTCTTCGAGCGTTCCCCACCACGGGTACTGCTGTTGGAACTGATTGACGGAGCCGTGATCTCGTCCGACCGCATCGTGTGGGAAGTCCAGGGATCGGCCCACGTCCTTCTGATCGGCTTCGAGGCGAGGATCGGTGCCGTCGTTGGCGTACATGCGAAAGCCGGATTCCTGACTTGCGGTTGCGAGCGCGACGATGACGCCGCGATCGGGAATGCCCATGACTTCACCGACCGCGACGATCTGCTTCGCGATCGCCAACTGTCGGCCGTCCAAACCTCCGAACCCGGAACCTTCATCACCCGCATCGCCCGAGCCCGGAGATGTCGGTGCGGGCGCAGCGGGAGCCTCGCCGGGTTCGGCGGCCTTGTCGATCCACGGTTGCGGATCCACCGCGGTACCGGCGCCGTCGGGTAGACGACCGCCGTCCCACACCTCGAAATGAAGGTGCGGCCCGGTCGAGCCGCCGGCATTGCCGATCGCCCCGATCTGCTGACCTGCACGGACCTGCTCTCCGGCGCGGACCATCACACCGTCGTCGAACATGTGCCCGTAGACGCTGCTGTATACGTGGCCCTCGATTTCGTGATCGACGATGATCCAGTTCCCGAAGCCGTCAGCGGGACCGGCTTCCCGAATGCGGCCGTCGGTGAACGCGTAGATCGGGGTACCGACCGGACCTGCACGGTCGAGTCCTTTGTGTTCGGTGCCCCATCGCGGACCGAACGGAGAGGTGTCCGTTGTTTCGGACGACTTGGTGGGCTTGACCAGCGAACCGGCAGCGGCGACCTGGCCGCCCCCGTTTTCGACGGGAGCGCACTCTTCGTCCTCGGAAACGAGAACGACCACCACGGCCATGATCATCAGAAGGAACGCGACGGCTGCGGCACCGACAACGACGATGGCACCGCCGACGCCTCCGCTGCTGCTGTCATCTGACACGAGATGGTCCCTTCGGTTGGAGTGGGACGTCAGTGCGTCCCGGGGTTTGCTGGGCGGCGGCGCAGCAGAGGAGTTCCGTGCGCCGCCGACCGATCACTGCGCGGGCGGTGCGGCGGCAGGCGCCTGAGTGGGAGTCGGGATCTGGGCAGGCGCGAACGCGCCGCCCGGCCCGACGATTTCGGGAGAAACCGCCGAGGTCGTGGCGAACACCGAGCTGGTCAGCGGCGTCGACGACGAGGGGGCCGCAGAGGGCGTCCCGCTCGGACGAGTCGTCGGCGAGGCTGTTTTCGTGGTGCTCGCCCCGGCCGACGTGGATCCGGACGAGAGTTCTTTCGCGAGGGTGGAGAACCACTCGACGGTGAACTTCGCCGGGGTCTGCCCCTGTCCTCCCACGGGAATCGAGTCGTAGGTGCCGTGGTTGCGGGCCGTGTCCCAGTACTTGACCTGCGTTGCCATCTTCAGCAGGTCCTTGTTGTCGGAAATGCCGCGCTGGACTTCGTTGTAGATGTACTTCTGGATTTGGGTGCCGGTGGACGGCGGGAACAAACTCATTGCCGCGTCCCCGACTTTCGCTGCCAAGATGCCCAGTGCAGCAGGGGGATTGGCCATGCCGACGGTGGCGAGGGTGCCGATCGTGTCCAGTGTGAGGACTTTCTTCGCGACCGCGATGCCCGCTTGCAATCCCATGACACCGGTTTTGATGACTGCCCGGATGACATCGGCGTCCGCGTCCGGAGTGGCGGAGCGCGGATCGGAATTCGTGGACAGGCGCCCGAGGATGGTCTTTCCGGACGACTGCACGGTGAACCGGCCGTTGGAGAAGTTGATGTCGTCGTTGACGACGTCGGCGGCGGTACGAATTGTCGCCCCACCCAATGCACCCGCGAGGTCGACCAGAGTTTTCTGCGGATCCTGCTGCTCGAGGTGCAGCTGCCCAGCGATATTGGTGACCGTGCGGGCCAGCGTCGCATCTTGTGGTGTCGCGCATGCGAGGTCGCCGTCGGTGCAGAACGAAGCGACACGGCCGGCAACAGAGCCGTACCCGGACGAGGCGGCGTAGTTCGGGGCTATGCCGCCGCCGTCAGCAGGGGTCGGGGTGGTCACCGTCAGATCCGACAAGGCAGAGGTGGCAACGCCCTTGGGCGGTGTCGGTGAACTCTGCCCGGACGAGCCGCCGGGGAAGGTACCCGCACCTTGCGGGCGATTCGGGGACGAGAACAATGCACCGGCGGCGAGCTTGTCCGCTGTGATCGGGCCTTTGCCGCTGCCGATATTGCGGATGACGGTGTCCGCTATCTGCGCGCCTTGCGAATATCCGGTCACCGCGATCATCGACGAGGGGCACCTATCGGCGTAATCGGAGATCGCTTGGCTGGTCTTGTCGACCCCCTCGGTCATCGACTGCTCGTACGTCGCTCCCCGCCAACCGAAGTCGGCGGCGTACGGGACGAGCATCCGTGAGACCTCACCGGCAGCGGACTGGAGCAAGGGCACCATCACCGACATGCCGAGGAAGCCGCTGTCGATGGTGGGGTCGGCATCCGGAGCGGACTGGTTGGTCCCCTGAACACCGAAGACTCCCAAAGCGGTGCAGGGCATCGGTGCGGAGTCGCCTGAGGTGGGTGCGGCGTTCGCCAGACTGGTTCCTGCCAGTGCGAGGACGACCGTGGCCGTCACCGCTGTGGTGATCCCTCTCGCATATCTCATGCGGATTTCCCTTCGGATGTGTTTGTTCACTGCGTCGGCGCGGCTGCACCGAGGTTTCGTACGTCGGCGGCGAGAGCGGTGAAGTCCTGCTCGACACCGCTGCCCATCGCCGAGGTCACGATCGGTCCTCCTGCGGCCAACGACCGGTCGTGACCGATCAGGCGCACCGCTCCGATCCGGCCCGCCATATGGGCACTGAGGTGATCGGCCACCGGCGTCGAACCGGGACGGACCTCGACGACGGCCACGACGACCGATGCCAACGTGTGTGCGCCGAGGGTGCTCTCGATCCATTCCAGGACGGAGGGAAGACGGTTCACGGAGTCGCCGCGACTGGACACCACCAGGACGATCACGACCGACGCATCGGCTAGGAGCGGAGCGAGATGCTGTGCACGCAAAGGGTTTCCGGCGTCGTAGATCGGAAAATGACCGGACGCGGTCAGGAGTGAGTGAACGGACGCGAGCGCCGCAGCGTCGCCGCTCAGCTCCCCGAGCGTGCGGCGACCCCACAGCACCCCGTGCTCGGAGACCCATTGGCCGGGGTTCAACTCGCGCCCGCAGCCACGCTCGGACAGGTCACCGCCGGCGGGGGTCGTATCCACGGCGGCAGCAGTGACGAGTTCGGTGTGCAATGCACTCGCCAGGCCGACCGCTGTCGTGGTGGCTCCGACTCCACCGGCAACCCCGGCGATCAGCACAGCAGAAGGCGGTGCCAGCGGAATCAGTGCATCTTCTGGCTCAGGCACGTCATCGACCGGGGCTTCTGCCTCGGACCCGGGCACGAGCGGCGGTGCGGTGTCGTCGACCGGTGCCGACGGCTTCTCGTCGGATTCGTTGTCTTCTGTCGGCTCGCCCTCGAGCCAGTCCCCTGCCCACGTCACGGCGTGCCTACGCTCTCGTTGATGGCCGCGATCAGCGTCTTTCCGTCACGCACGGTCGTGCTGATGGTTTGCGCGTATCGCACGATCGCGCCGTCCGCGGCTTTTTGGACCATCTCTACGGCGAAGACACCCGGCTGACCGGACGGTCGGATCAAAACGCAATGCTCGGTGCCGACCGGGACGCCGTCGTCGATGCCGGCTTGCAAGGTCGACAGTTGGGTGGCCGCAGCTTCCGGAGTGGCGAAGCCTCGCGCTTTGTCCGCATTGCGATCGACGTAGAAGGCGTGCTGAAATCCGAGGATCGCATCAGGGCCAGATCCGGTACCGCCAGGTCCATTCCCGCTGATGACATCACCCTTGACGCTGCTCGGGCACCAGGACGAGGCGGCCTGCGCCCCGGCGACAGACGTCCCCGCCGCTGGCGGGGCCGTAGTGGTTCCAGGTACTTCGAGGGAGGCTGGAGCGTCCGGTTCGTCGGAACCGGAGGCCAGCGCGATTGCGGTGCCGCCCACGAGGACAGCCAGCACGGCCGCAGCGGCTCCCCCGACAGCGGCTTTCGTGCGGCGGCTCCGGCCACGCGCCCGGTCGGATCCAGGGAGAGGTTCGGGGATACCGATCCGCTCCCCCGCATCCGGGGTGGTCGGTGTCGGTTCCGGATCGGTGGCCGGCAGCTCCCATTCCGATGCCCAATCCGGTTGTGTATTCAGATCACTGACAGCGAGAGTGACGACCGGGAGCGTGCGGACAACACCGACGGACCCGGCGATCGGATCGGTCGCCGGTCCGGTCTCGTCCTCATCTGCGAGTTCGAATGTGGGAGTGAGGTGTTGGGTGGGTCGGCTCACCGCAGCGACAACGGTCTCGTCTGCCGAGGGAGCGTTGCCGGTGGAAACCGGTTCGCTCTCAACAGTTTCGGCATGGTCGAGTAGGGAGTCGGGTTCTGATTCCTCATCGGGGTTTTCGGACTCGGGCTCGGAATGTACGTCGGCGTCTGGGGTTTGCTCTCCCGTGTCCACTTCGTCGGCGAACTCGGTCGGGTCCAACGGTGGAAACCAGTTCTGACCTGACATGTCGATATTTCCTCTCGTGCAAAGAAAAAGAACTTCGACTAACACCGCCGGGGCCGAAGCCCCGACCCCGGCGGCGGTAGTGATTACGCGGGGGTCGCTCCAGCGGCAGCAGCGCCGAGGGCTTGGCCGATCAGATCGGCGGTAGGTCCGAAGGCGTAATTCGCTTCGACGGCCGCGTTGTCGAGTGCGGCGATGACCTGATCGCCACCGGGCTGAGCGAGGACGGTTTCACGTGCAGTAGTGAGCTGCGCGTTGACGTTCTCGGTGATCTGCGGAACGGACGCCACAGCATCGGTGACGACCTGCGCGACTTGCGGGGCCTGCGCCGCCAGCGCGTCACTGGTCTGCGAGGTGATCGCAGGTGCGTCCGGCTCAGGAAGGTTCGGCACGTCGATGTGGCGAGGCTCGGCATCGGTGTCACCGGCACCGATTGCTCCCGCCGTCAATCCGCCCACCACAGCGCCGCCCACGGCACTGGGAATCCCGAGAAGCAATCCACCTGCACCGGCACCGATCGCGGTGCCGACGACGCCTGTCGTCGCTTCCGGCAGTGGCGGCGGAAGCGGAACCAGACCGCCCATACCGGCCCCGATCAAACCGCCCACTGTGCCGCCACCCAATGCGCCCACTGTGAACCCTGCGGTTCCGGCAGCCAAGGCACCTGCTGCGGCTCCGCCGAAGGTTGCAGCCGAGACACGCTGTGAACGATCGACGTCGACGCCGACACTGGACCAGAATGTCGCGAACTGTGAAACACCGACAGATGCAGTGTTATTGGTGCGTTCGAGATACTCGTCGGACATCCAATTGGGCTTCGGCCCGACGTAATCACCCAGCTGCAACATCTGGGGCGGTGCTTCGATCGGAGCGATGATTTCGACTTCGGTCGGGAGATGGAGTGCCCCCACGTCGATCGGGTCACCGTAATACGCCGGCGCTACATAGTTCCCGCTGCTATCCCCTGCATTGTTCGGGGACGACTGCTGCGTCGACGGCGAAGGCTTCCACTGAATGTTGTCGTACTCAGCCGGAGGCGGAGTCCAGTACGAACGATCGGACGTCGGTGCAGGAACCTCAGGGGCAGTAGTAATACCCGGCTGCTCCGACGCAGGCGGAGGCGTCGTAATGCCCGGCTGCGACGGAGCGGTGATGCCCGGCTGGGTCGGCGCTGCGATCGCAACTCCGGCATTGACGAAGGCGGCTCCGACCATCGCCGCCAACGTCACGGCTGCGACCGCACCCGTCGACGGTGACCGATGACGACCACCGGACCGTGGTTTCTTGAACTGCTTCATGACATCCCTTCAATCGTGTTGTTTTGCAAACACTTAGGTGGATTCGTGGATGGGCCGGCCGCGAGAGTTGTGATCTCGGGCCATTAATCCCGGTAGGACGTACCGGGAAGCTGATGCGCGGCAGAGATCACGCCGTCGGCCGCGAAGCGTTTGAAGAAGCTGGACGTGGTCGGGAGTTGGGTGTGTCCGAGTGGGCACCGGTGGAAGAAGCCGGGAATCGGAAGGCTCACACAACCGCTGCTCGGACTGCGCCCCATGCAGTGGACGACGTTGGCGAATAGAGGAATGCAGCGTGCACGAAAAGGTGCACCCACCCGCTTCCCGGGCAGGGGAAGCGGGGTGGGTGCGTTACGGTCCACGTCGCCGGACAGCGCATGGTGAGGCGCTGGGCGAATGGCCGAGTCTGGTTTCGTAGCAAGGCATTCGGAAGCTCCACGGTCACCCAGAGCTAAACCAGGAGACTCGGGAGTTGCTGGGGTTAACCCAGGGCGGTAGCTGATTTGCGCAGGACCAATACCCACGGCGGCCTCCAGGCGCTGGTTGCGGTTTCAACCAGATCGCCTAGGCTTGGTGCCCTGCGGTCTGGACGCCCATGTGCGTGCTGCACCGTGGGCTGAAAGGGACCCCGGGGGCGGAGAGCGACGCCAATCACAAATCCGTCTCTGGGGCTTTTTGCATGACAAGGACCGGCCCGATTCGTATCTGGCCGGTATTCGTCGTTCAGTCGAGTGTCACGAGCAGGTCGAATGCCGCTCTGTGTGAGAAAAATAGTCAAGATGCCTGCCCCTGCCCGGGAGAAAGTGGGCACGCCTGAATAGGGCTGTGCCACTTGCGTGGTGCTGCATCTGGAACCGACCTCGACAAGATCCAGGAAACCCCCGGGTGGGAGCGCGCTCGAAGCGTATGGCAAACCGGCTGGTTTGTGCAACTTATACACGCGCCTTCACCTCGATCCTCGCTACGCTCACTGACGCTCCGGGCTAGCATTGCTGTCAACAATAACACGCAACGATGACGCGGGCTAGTGGCGGGTACCACTCCAGGGAGGCGCAAGAATGAGCGAGCAAGCAGGCGATCTGACCCCAGGAGTTGATGAAGTGCCACGGAGTGGAGTGCGCGGCTTTCGGGCCGACAGGCTCCGTGAGTTGCGTGTCAAAGCGGGGCTGACGCCAGACGATTTGTCTGTTCGACTAGGGTCCAGCCGTCAATCCGTTTCCCATTGGGAGACGGGGCGTTCCACGCCAGCTCCCCCGGTGCTCAAGCAGATTGCACAGGAACTCGACGTGTCGATCAGTGTGTTGGTTCCGATTCCGGACAACAGATTGCGCATGGGCGACCTTCGGGTGCGTGCCGGCCTAACTCAAATCCAAGCTGCCGAACGTCTCGGGATCTCGCCCACCTCTCTTGCCGAGATCGAAAAGGGCATGAAACCGGTGAATGACCAGCGTGTCTCCGCGATTGCGGAGCTTTACAACGTCGAGACGGCGCAGGTGGTCGAAGTTTGGGAGCGTGGCCGTGAGACACGCGAGACACGCGCAAGATCTAAGTAATAAATCACGCAACAAAATCACGCTCTCGCGGCATTAATTCGGTGATCTAACATTCAGTGCGGCGTGTCACGCGAACGAAACCGCCAACTTGGCGCAAGATGGCGGTGAACCTGGCGCACGTTCAGGCGCAGGATCGAAAGGAGAGGCATATGCCTAACCCAAGTAAAGGCAATCGCACTCGCGTGTCGACACGCCTTCCTGTGGACGTGGCCCAGGCGCTCGAAGAGCTTCGGGCCAAGACGGGTGTCAGTTCGGAGAGCCAACTCGTAGCCGATGTCTTGGCACTGGTAACTGGTCACTCTGAACTCGTGGTCGAGCTTGACCAGGGAATCCTGTTCGATCTTGGACTCGATCAAAAGCTGCACCGTGAGGAGGTTCTGCCGCTGACTGCGTAGCGAAACCCCTTCTCCGGCAGGAGAATACGTGACAATTTCACACGCTTTGCAGTAGCACGAACCCCCTAGAAATCGAAAATCCCCCGGCGGGCAGGCCGAGGGTTTCGAAGTGGGTGAGAGGTTGAGCTGGTAACTCGCGCTCTCGGTGGTACTGCGCTTCCCCGAAGGGACAGTCTTGGAGGACTGGTCTCAGGGTACATCGCGCCCTGTTGCAGATTCAATAACTGATTTTTCGCGTGTCTTGGTGATGGAACACGCGCCCACATCCGAACAACGCCCGTACTGCGGGAGCAGCCCCACGCGTCGCCGGTACGGCACAGCCCGCGCACCCCGCACAGTCCGCGGGCACGTACGCGGGCATCAGTGCCAATCGCTCACGCCGATGTTCATCAAGGCCCTTGGCGGGCCGAAAGAAGCGTGCCGGCGGTACTGCCAGATGCGGCTCGACCTCGGCGACGGCGCATACAACGGCATCCCCATTTGGCAGGGCGCTCAGCACTGGGTGGAAATCGCTGTCCGCGAGGCATATACGGCCGAATACAAAAACATTCGCCCCGCCCTGGTCAAGACGACAGGCGGCGGAATCAGCCTCAAGACTCTCCTAGCTGTCGCCACAGTCATGGCGTCAGTCGCTGAGTTCGACACTGGCCGTGAATCACGTTTGTCTCTCGATAAGACCATCGAACGCACGGGCAAGGGTGAGAGAACCGTGCAGCGTGCCCGCCAGGCCCTGAAACTGCTCAGAGTGGCCACCGAGGTCTTCCGTGGACGGCTTCGTAGGAAGAAGGGTGAACGACAGGGTTCATACCGGGTGGGCGACAAGGGCCGAGGATGGGCCTCAGTCTGGGCACTTCACCCGCGTAAGCCTGTGGATAAAACCCGTGTCTACGTGGACGGATCTATAAAGATGGCACCCCATCCCCGTAGGGGTCATCTTTTATCTCTTCCCTCTCGTAGAGAGGTTCTTAATACAAAACGATCTGTGAATAAACGAGCCGCTCCGCGGCGCAAGGAGTCCAAGGCCGAGGTCGAGAAGGTCGAAGCCATCCGGAAGGGCCTGTTGCTTGCATCCAAGTGGCTCAGCAATTCGCGAACGCCGGTCTGGGCGCGTCGGCACACCCCCCGAGGGTGGGCATCGGCACTGACCGAACTAGCCGCGCACGGTTGGACGGCAGCGGATCTGAACGACACGATCGACGCCTGGGCGAACGCCCAGAACACGGTTCCGACCCCGAAACACCCCATCGCATTCATCCGTTGGCTCATGAAGCAGCAGGATCTGGCCTTCGCGCCGCATGTTCTCGCTCAGATCGCCGCTGACCAGGAGAAAGCTGAACGTGAACGCCAGTCTGCGGCGTTCGAGCTGGAGCGAGAACGCTACGCATGGGCCGCGCCCGAGGACTCCCCCGGCCGCCAAGCAGCGCGTTTCGTTGCTCGTCGAGCAGCCGACACGGCTCGCCGCCGCAAAGTGGATACCACAGCTCGTGAGAACGCCGCGCAGCCTGTGTGGATCACGCATTTGCGCGACCTCGGACCGCAGTGAGCAGCCGCGATCAGCTTTCAGTGAGCGGAGAAATCTGCACGATCGCCAAACGCTCGGTCAAAGGTCCTGGGTACGGGCTGATCCGCAAGGTCGAAGGACGCCAATCATCATTTTCAGTCCGAAGACGGGCCACGACGTGGACCGGATCGGTCGAGCCCAGATTGAACTTGTCCTGTGCCGAAGACAACAGATGTCGATCGTCAGCGTGGATGACCTGGTTCGCGCCAGGTATGTCGCGCCACTTCACCCACGGCGCTGGTTCGGGCAACCACAACGCCAACACTGCGGTCTGTGTGCAGAACACGGCCGTGTAGATGCCCGAATCCTTCACGCTCTCCTGCAACCCCAACTCAGCGAGTGTCGGCCGGCGCGGCGGCGTCGTATCGGTCACGTCGTGCCAGAGCAACCGCAACCCGCGCTCGCCTTCCTCCACACACCCCCGCGCCCACATATGCCAACGCATCACGCGGCCGTCCGCGTGCAGGACGCTCATATCGGCGTCGAAGGTCTGATCGTCGACCGGATTGAGGCCGGCCGCGAGCATGGCCTCCGAATCGTCGAATTTGATCGCCTTCGCGTAATACTCCGCAGGCGTGCGCTCCGGAACGTGATCCTCCGGCTTAACTCCCGACATCAGCGCAGCTTCGAGGGTTTGCGCGATGACGAAACGCTCGAGCAGCCAGGAGAACCCGGAAACGATTCGCGGCGGGGTCGGTGTGACGTCGGGGTCGCCGATCCACAGCTGAACAGCGTGAACCTTGCCTGTCGGGCCGACAACAGGAAGGCATTCGATTCGGTAGCTCCGCTTGTCGCGGGCGCTGTCGAGGGCCGGCAGGACGATTTTGGTTCCGCTGCTCCGAACCTGCTCGATGATCGGGTCGATTCGCACGTCCGCGCTCGGCGAGAGCCGTTTGGTAGTTGCCCAGTTCTTGACGTTGCCACCGACGCTGACGACGGTCGGACTCTTCCCCAGCGTTTCGATCAAATGCCACTCGTTCACAGACACCTCGCTTACCGCTGCCACCCGCCCCCGCGGGAGCTGCCCCACCCGGGAAGACCCGGACAATTACGGCAACTCGGCAGACTACCGGCCAGTAGCGTACTCGGCGTTACAGACGTTGCAAGGAGAGCTCGAGCCCGACTGGCTTGAGCGTCAGCGCTTCTCGGACGTCCAACTTATATTCCGGATCCGATTGAAAGCTGTAGCGCTGCAATATGGTTGCCAACGACAGGACCGCTTCGTGCAAAGCGAACTGCCGACCGATGCAGGACCTTGGTCCTGTTCCGAACGGACGGTAGGCGTGAGCTGGGCGTTTCTTCACATTCTCCGGCTTGAAGCGGTCCGGGTCGAAGGAATCCGGATTCTCACCCCAGACCGGGTCGCGGTGCAGCTGTGGGAGGAGGACGAATACCCATGATCCCTTCGGCATCGCGTAGCGACCACCCAGGGTCGTGTCGGTACGGACTTTGCGGAAGTATCCCGGAGCGCTCGGCCACAGGCGCAGCGTCTCGTCGACGACTCGGCGTAGGTACCGCATTCGGGCTACGTCTTCAAAGGCCGGTGTTTCACCACCAGTGATGTCCGCGACCTCCGCACGAGCAGCGTCAGCGATCTCAGGATGCCGAGACAAGAAGTACAGCGCGAAGGCGATAGCGCCGGCGGTTGTCTCGTTGCCAGCGACGAGAAACGTCAGGACCTGGTTCCGAATGTTCACCGGGTCCAGCTTCTCGCCCGTCTCGTCGTCGATGTTGTTGAGCATCAGGTCGAGCAGATCGTCCTGATGCTCCCCCGGCTTTGCCTGACGCTCAGTGATTACGTCGTCGACGACCGTCCGAACAAACGCGATGTCCTTCTCGTATTGCAGGTCAGCGCCGTTTCCGCGCAACTTCCGAAGGAATGGAATGTCGTTAGAGGTGCGGTTTACGTGCTCGAGAACCCTCGACATCGCACCGACGAACGGGTGCTCATCGCCATCGAACGACGCGAAGTCATAGCCGAAGCCAGCCAGGCCGATCACGTCCAAAGCGAGCTTGTTCGCATCAGCGGTGGCATCGATTTTTCCGTCGGCGGCCGCCGCCGCATCCCACGCTGCCGTGAGTCCGTCCAAAGCTCGCAGCATCGACGGGTGGTACTTACGCAACGCTGCCTGGCTGAACCCGGCGTTGAGGATGTTGTGCGCCTTCTGCCAGTTGGGTTCGGAGTTGAAAGCGGTGAAAAGGCCGTCCTCCGCGACTGCCCGCAGCTTTCGGATCGGCAGACCCACCGATTTCGCCCACAATGCCTCGTTGTTGACCTCGGCGACCAGCTCCACCCCGGAGACCACGGTCAGTCGGTGATTGATGATCTTGCGCTCGAAGATCGGCCCCAGCCTCGAAGCCATGACCATTTCCTTCTGGACAGGCTTCACCGAGTCGACGCTGAGCAAGTCCCCCAACACAGGCAGCCGCCAGGACGGCGACGGAATCGACTCGAACTCAAGGACTGGTTTGACCGCGACCTCGCTGGTGGGTGTCTCACTGCTCGGATACGGGCACTTGTCGGAAGACATGGTGGACAGTCTTGCATCAGTTCCGGACTGGATGCCGACTCGACGCAAAATGTGCGATGGAACGCAAAGCCGCCATCCAGGATGGAGCAGCGCGCCAAGAACCATGCAAACCAGCGCTACTTGCGCAGACAAGCGGAAGTCGAACGTGCCGTTGTTCCCCCTCATCTTCACTTCCCCACTGCTCTACGGAACCTTCTGAGCTGGCATTTTGCATGATTTCCGAGCCCCGGAACCAGCTATACAGTTTTACGGCTAAGAGGAAAAATGTTTTACGGCAAACCTGGAAACTGTAAAACCGTATAGACGGCTACCCGGCAAAACGGTATGCTGTCTATACGGATAGACGGGAAACCGGATGCCTGGGAAACTGGCTAAGTGCGTATACGGCTAACTGGCAAGCTGGGAAGCTGTTTTACAGGTAACTGTTTTTACAGCTTTCCGGCAAACCGGGAACTGTAAAACCGGCAAACTGGGAACTGTAAAACCGGCAAACTGTAAACAAGCGAAAGGGCCCTTCTCGATGATCATCAGTCTCGTCAACACCAAAGGCGGAACGGCCAAGACGACGAGCGCGATCTACCTTGCACTCGCGTTTCATAATCGGGGGAGGAAGGTTGTCGTCCTCGACTTGGATAAACAGGGTTCAGCAACTGACTGGGCTGACCGCGCCACAGAGGCCGGAGATCCACTCCCGTTCCCAGTGCATGTCGTGAACATGAAACGGCTGGTGAAGTACGCCACCGATGGCGATGACCAGGTAGTAATCATCGACACCCCGCCCGGTGACGGGCAAGTTATCGACGCTGCAATCGGGGCGTCCAACTTCGTCATAATGCCCACGGCGGCTACAGGACTCGACACCGCCAGAGTCTGGGAGACGCTGCCCTCGGTGCAGGGCCGCCTTCCCTACGGAATCCTCATTACCTCCGCACGTCTCGGAACGAACCTGCTTGAAGATGCCAAGGCAGCGTTCGACAGCAACGACGCAGCCCGATTCGACACCGTCATCCCCATGCGCGAGCGCATCCGGTCAACATTCGGTACTACCCCCAAGCACGACGAAGGGTATTCCGACGTCGTCGACGAGATCACAGAGGCGCTGACAGCATGAGCATCCCCAAGGCAAAGACGACACCGACGCTCGGGCCCCGCAAGTCCGCGCCACCGATCGCGACGCCCTCAGTGACGTCCAGCTTCGTCGAACCGGACGCAGACCGCACGAAACTCACCGTCCAGATCGACGCTGAATTGCACCGACGCTTCAAAGCTGCTGTTGCAGGAAGCGGCAAGAAGATGCGCGACGTGGTCGAGGAAATGATCGAGCAGTGGACCGACGCGAACAGTGGTCGCTCATAACTCGGTGACGCTGTTGCGCAAAACCAAAGGGAGCCTCGCCGGTTGCACCCGACGAGGCTCCAGACCGGGAAACCCCTGGAAGGAAGAAACCCAGTCATGACCGACTTTAGCCTTCGGGCAGCTCGTATTCAGCTAGGCGCATTGCTCGCCGCACTGGCACTCGCGATCGTCATTGCGCTCGGTATCACCACCGGCGCATTCGTACTTTCCTTCGCCGTGCAACGCGACCTCGCACGGCAAGCACTGATCCCCGAACACCTGACTTGGATCTTCCCGGCGATTGTCGACAGCGCCATCCTCGGCGCCACGATCGCCATCGTCATCATCAGCAAGCTCAACATGAACAAGCGCGACCGAGGCTTCTACATTGCACTCGCAGTCAGCGTTGTTGTGATCAGCATTCTCGGAAACGCGTACCACGCCTATCACGCAGCAATCGCTGCACAGGAGTCGATCGATGGTGGGGGAGACCTTGGGTTCGTTCCACTGGCGCCCGCTATTGCAGCGGCCATTGCGATCATTCCGCCGGCTCTGGTCTTGGCGTTCACGCACGGAATCACGATCTTGGTGAAGGCAGTCGGAATGGCCTACGCCGCCTACCGTGCGATCGTCGAAAACGCCACCGAGAGTGAGGATGCAAAGACTGCTGCATCTGATCTGACCGCCGCCTGGGGGCCGATCCGAAACCCTCGCCTCCGCGATCGGGTTGCCCAAAATATCGCGGAACAACTAGAAGCGGAACGCAACGAGGCCACCGCAACGGCGGAGGCGCAGACCGACCCGCACGAAATTATTGCGGACTTTGCGGAGCCGTTTTCCGTGGACGAAACGATGAACGACCTGGACGAGATCCTCGACTCCCAAGACTCCGCTACGGAGTTCCCAGACCGCCGCGCCGCCGAAGAAGCACAGGCCGACACGGATGCCGACATAGACGACCTCATGGCTTTCATCGCCCGGTCGAATCTCGCGAAGAACGTCAAAGACACAGCGGTCCGCAAGCTGACAAACCCGAACCTCACGTGGGAGACCATCGCTCTGGAATCGAAGCCGCCTGTCGCGACATCGACCGCATGGCGCCGGTACGAGAAATTCGATTCCGCAGCCCGAGAAGCAGGATTCGACAGCCCACCATTGCCCGACCTGCGAGCCGCCGAGAACCCGATGCGCAGCGAACTCACCACCGTTTGACCCACACCCACCAATAAATGGGTGGCCCCGACAGTGCTGTAACACCGTCAGGGCCGATGACCACAGAAAGCACCTGTGACCATGAACAATCATACCGACCGCTCCGAAGGCATCGACCACGGCAAAACCGGCCGACCACCTATGCAGCCACGAGCGAAAATCACCCGAGAAGCGATCCTCGAGGTGTCCGCCACCCTGTTCAGCCAAACCGGGTACGCGGGCACCAGCATCAATGACATCCTGGCGATCTCCGAGACCACCAAAGGAGCGATGTACTTCCACTTCTCGAAGAAAGAATCCATCGCCCGAGAAATGCTGCATCGCTGGGAGAACGTCGTCTCGGAGACAGTGGGGAAGGCCGCAGCGACAGGGCAACCCGCTGACCGGCAAGTGGTGATGATCTACCGGGACCTCGCCCGCCGCACCCAAACAGAAGCGATCACCCGCGCCGGACTCATCCTGTCCGTCGACAAGTCGCTCAGTGATGCGTGCGCCACCTACGAATCGTGGACCGACGTGATCACACCGATCGTCGTCGACGCGATTCGTTCCGGCGCCCTCGAATGCGCGGAAAGCATGTCTCGGCTCGCAGACACTCTCTGCGCCGGATTCGTCGGCGCTGTACAGGTTGCCGCTAGCCTCGACGAGAACCACACCATCACCAGACGAGTCGACGATCTTCTGCTGATGTGGCGCGGAACCGACCCGGCCGCCGTCCGCATGGTCGAAGGAGCATCCCTGTGAACAGCCCCAACGAACCGGCACACACCCCGGAAAGCCCGGAAAGCACTGCCACCAAGAGAACCCGCCCCCACATCGGCCGCGCTCCCGGTAGTAAGAACTCGGCAATGCAGGACCGCGCAGTGCGAACACGCGAAGCGATCATCTCCGTCGCAGCCCAGCATTTCGACTCCGACGGATACGGTCACACCAGCATGAACACCATCATCGGAACCGGAAAATTCGCCAAAGGCGCGATGTACTACCACTTCCCATCCAAAGAAGCGATCGCCGAATACCTCATCTCGGACTGGAACCACATCCTCGCCGAAACCATCAGCGAAGCACTGGCGGCCGGTCCGAGCAGCACGGCAGGGGAGAAGCTGACAGCGATCTTTAGGTCGCTCGCACAGCGCATCGGCGAAGACACCAACCTGCGGGCCGGCATGAAACTCACCCTCGAACCCACCATCAACAACGCGGCCGGCTTCGCGCACTGGATCGACGCCATCAGCGACATCATCGAAACCGCCATCACCGAAGGCGAACTCACCGACACTCCCACCACACACCGACTCGCATGGAACCTGTGCGCCGGCACCGTCGGAGCCGCCAACGCATCAGCCGCCCTCCGAGTAGACGTCGACCTCGCAACCCGCATCGAAGACACCGTCACCGCCCATCTGAAATCCACCACCGCGTGAAGCACGACGGAAAACTGCCACCAGACGCTGCGATACTCGAAAGCAATCGGAGTGAGCTGCACAACCACAGCGTCACCAGGGGAAGAAGACGAAGAAGACACCATGAGTCGAACCCATTAGTCGGCAGCGGAAGCTGCTGCGTCGTAAAGGCTTGTAGCAATTCGATCGAGGTTATCCCGGTCCTTCGCACTCAGTGCCGAGAACGTATCGGCTTCGACGTGATCGAGCACTCGGTCACTTTCGGCGAGGATCTCTCGTCCAAGATCGGTGATCGTGACGATTTGTCGTCGTCTGTCCTTCGGATCACGTTCGCGGACGATATGTCCGTTGTTCTGCAGTCCGTCGAGGTAGGCGACGATGTCTCCTTGGTCGAGGACGACTCGTTGTGCGAGTTCTTTCTGGTGACACGGTCCAAGTTCCTCGAGTGTGCTCAAGATTGCGTGCTGGTTCGGCAAGAGACCTACTCCCGCGAGTGCTTCGGCATAGATCTGCCTAACCCGGAGAGCAGCGCGAATGAACACGAATCCTGGTCGGCGTGACAATCGGGGTGCGTACTCGGGCGAACTCATGACCCAATTGTAGGGCACCCTAATGTTTACGGTTGCCAATGATATTCGCTCGGCCGGCATCGGTGGCGTGCCCGAAAGGACCCGCCACCGATGCAGATCGACAGCGGCCTAGGCGCCGAGGTTGATCGTGCGCTGTTCGTTGGCGATCGCGCTGACGGTGCACGTGCCGATTGGTCCTTCTCTGTCGAACAAGACCGCGGACCCGACAGCGATACCGGATGCGCTGACGTGGTTGTCGGCCTCGACGCCCATCTCCCGACCGACAGGCTGGCGAGCCAAAACCAGGGTGAGGTCCGCGTTGATGAAGCTCAGCCCCCGAGTTCCCCAGTTCGTCACCAAACTGGTTGCTTCGCCGACAATGGCTGCAGCTACGAAGGGCGATGGTGTCTCCCCCCTGACAGCGGCGATCTGCTGGGACCACATACGTTTGCGGCTCGCCCCTTGGTGTTCATGGATGGCTACCGACCATCCATCAGGGTGCTCGTCACTGCCGAACAGCGGGACCTTGATGGCCTGTTCGAGGGCTGGCAGATCGACCGGGGGCGGCTGTGGGACCGACGAACGACCCCATAGTTGCCCGGCCGGTTGCACCGAGGGACGAAGGAACACCGCAGTGGCCCGGGCGATCACCACACCATTGTGGAGTACAGCGGCGTCGGCGACACGGATGCGGTTGCCATCACGGATACGCGTGGTCTCAATGGTCAGCGGTTCTGCAGGAATCGGCTGGCACAGATCGACAGTCAGTCGAGAGGGGACAAGGTGTTCTGCTCCGTGGTCGTTCTCGAGTGCGCGGGCGATGACCCCGCACGTTGCCGGCCCGTTGATGAACTTCGGGGACCAATGACTTCGCGCCAGTTCCGTCGGGACCAGTCCATCAGGGGTATTGGTGAAGAAGGCGTGATCTTCGCTCATATCGTTTCTCCAGTCGTCGATGGGGCGGGCATGGGCGTGTCAGAAGTCGAGGCCGTCGGTGACGCCGAGGGCACGCCGTCCCCAAGCGGAGATGCTGCGCTCGTAGTCGAACATCGCGTGCTGCGCGACCCCGTGGATGTCGCGCCAATGGCGTTGGATCGAACTGCCGGTGGACAGTGAACTTGCTCCCGATGCCAGGAATACGTCTTCGACCGCCTCGACTGCTTGACGGACCGCGAACGAGAAGTCGCGACGGTTGCGTACGCGAATAAATCCGAGGTCGGTGCCAGCGTCGACCTGTTCGGTGACCGCATCCATCGCGCGGTAGATCAGCAAGCGTGCTGCGTCGAGGCGTGCGGTAGCCTCCCCGATTTTGAAGTGGGAGATCGGCTGCTCGACGATCGGCGCACCTGTGTAGGCGTTGCGACGTTTGATGGTTCGATCGACCCAAGCATCGAGTGCACCGCGGGCGACGCCGAGGGCCGGGGCCGCGAGGTACGCCGGCCAGGTCGCGTCGAGTGGGGCCCGGTACATGGGGTTGGTGTGGAACTTTCCGCCCGGCGTCGTCCCAGCTTGCTGATCCGAAAAGTTCAGCAATCGATGTTCCGGCACGAAAACGTTCTCCAGTCGCACGCCGCTGGTACCGGTTCCGCGCAGCGCGGCGGTGTGCCAGTCGTCGAGGATTTCGTAATCTCCCTTCGGCACCAGCAGCGAAATCATCGACGGAGCACCATCCTCGTCGGAGCGGGGAGGAAGGACTGCATTGACGACGATCCAGTCCGCATGGTGTACGCCGGACAGGAAGGTCCACTTTCCTTCGGTGATGTGGACGCCCCCGTCGACCCAACTGGGTGACGGGCCGCCGACCGCTGAGGTGCAGGCGACTGCATCGGGATTCGAGCCCCATACGTCGTGTTGAGCTTGCAGGCTGAACAGCGAGAGGTTCCAGTTGTGGCTGATGTAGACGCCGGCGGTCCACGCGGTAGCGCCGCAGGCTCGACCCAACTCTTCGACAACCTCGACGTGGGTGGTCAGCGGAAGCTCGGAGCCTCCCCAGTGCATCGGCTGGGAGATTCGCAGGAGGCCGCTGTCGAGTAGGTCGGCCATCGTCTCATCAGGAAGATGGCGCAGTTCCTCGGTCTTCTCGGCGCGCTCGGCGAGTAGCGGAGCTAGGTCTTGTGCTCGCGCGACGGCATCGGCAGAGGTGATGGTAGTTGCAGTGGTCATCGTTGGTCCCGATCGTCTAGTGGTGATTGGCTGGTATGGGGATGGCAAGCAGCTCAGGCGCTCTTGGGTCTACTGGCGCGGGCAATAGCGTCGATGTACTGGTAGGCGCCGACCGGATCGAGGATCCAGCTGGCGGCATCACGCGGATCGTTCATGCACTCGGCGAATCGCCGGCCGATCTCCGGGAACTCTGCAGCTGCGACGTGCAGTTGTCGAGCGTGATCGGGGGTGGGGCTGAGGAACTGGTTGGTGAAGTCAGTGGCCGGCTCTGCATAGGACCAGAACTCATCGAAGGCCGTCTGCATGAACTCCTCGTCGAATTTGCCGATGTGCCGGGTGATCGCCCGCAGGTAGATATCGGCGCATTTGGTGGCGTTGTTGGCTCCTTGAGCGGTGATCGGATCGTTGATTACCGTCACATCGGCCATTCCCAGAACCACTGATCCCGAGGGCAGGGTGGCAACAGGCCGACGGACTGTGGGCGTCAAACGACCAACGAGGGTTGCGTTCTCGTCGATCAACGAGACCCTGCGGGCACGGACGGACTCCGAGGGAAAGTACTTCGCCAGCACTGCTTGCGCTCGGGTCAGGAGCTCCGTGCCGTCGGCAGCGCCGTTCCAGATATCCATGGGGCCACCAAGATTGGCTTCGAACAGCATGATGTCGCAGGGCCCGGTCTCCGCGAGAGCGGGGTAGGTGAGGTACTCGCCCACACCCGGTACGACATTGAACTCGACCAGCGCATCCCCGTCGGGCCGTTCGAGGCCAGAGACATAGAGCATCGCCAACGAGCGCTGCGGACTGGTGAACGGAGAACGTGATGTGTCCCGCTCGAACAGCTGGGCAATCTCCCCTTTGCCAGCTGCCACGATCACGAGATCGCTTTCCTGGCAATACTGTTCGAGACTAGCGACCGAAGCGGTATCGATGACAAGCTGACCGCCGCGACGCTCGAACTCCTCCATCCAGGTCGACATCTTCAAGCGCTGGTCCACCGATCGGGCCGGCCGCGCGAACCGAGCGGACCACTGGTTGAACAGTGCCGGGGGTTCCGTCGGCGCGAAGGCGGACACGCTCATCCCAGCGATCTTGGGGCATTCCTCGTCCCAGAGGCTCAGTCCGAAGGAACGCTCGATCCGGTTGGCCATGTCGAACATGCACTGACTCGACGTCACCCGGCCGTTTCTGATCTGATCCGGGGAGCGGTCCGAGACGATCGTGACTGTATAGCCGTACTGGAGCAGTCCGATACCCAGCGTCAGGCCAGCCTGTCCGGCGCCGACGATGGTGACAGCCCCTCGAAGCGAATTGTGTCGCACGTTGCGCACTCCTTTTGTGTCTGCGTCCCTGCGAAACAGGGCCTAGTCGAATACGAACTGCAGGTAGACGCCTGCAGGCGGAGCGAAGACTGAACAGCAGCGGTTCCGTTCCGTCGAAACCGGAACGCACTCCCGTGCACCGCAGACATTAACTGGCTGTGCCAATTATTGGCAAGGCTTTTTATTAATTCATGGCATTGCCAATAATTGGGTCATGCGTGTAGCTTCGGTTGAGTTGGAACACGGACGTTGGCGGAAGAACCTGTCGAATCGACATCCGCCAGATCGTCCCGATAGAAGGGGAGAGCGTGATGATTCAGGAACTGTCATACATCGGTATCGGCTCGCCACGCGCTGAAGAATGGCGCAGCTACGGCACCCAACTCCTGGGTGCGATGCTCGCACCGGACGGGCCCGACGGAGCCGTCCGTCTGGCCATCGACGACGTCAACTACCGCATCGCCGTCCACCCGGCAGCTGAGGACGAATTCCTCTACGCCGGTTGGGGCGTCGCTAACGAAACCGATCTGCACACGTTCGTCGCACATCTCGAATCCCGGGGCGTGACAGTGCACTGGGGCGACGAACAATTGCTACGTGAACGCGAAGTCGCAGAACTGGCATGGTTCGAGGATCCGTGGGGGACCCGGCACGAACTGAGCTGGGGAAAGGCTGCGACCCCATTGTCCTTCTCGACCGGACGCACCATGAGGGGCGGATTCGTCACGGGCGACCAGGGACTCGGCCATATCGTCTTCCAGGTTCCGAACATCGAGAAGGCGAACGAGTTTTATGTCGACATCCTCGGATTTCGATTGTCGGATCGCATCATCACCAAGTACGCCAATGTGCGCTTTTACCACATCAACGGACGTCACCACTCACTTGCTTTATCGGAATTCCCTGGCCATGTGGGCTTCAATCACCTCATGCTCGAGGTCGAGCATCTGGACGACCTCGGTCGTTTGATCGATCTCCTCGGCAAGCACGATGTCGACATCATGCAATCCCTCGGTCGCCACACCAATGACCTGATGACGTCTGTCTACATCGGAAGTCCCTCGGGCTTGCAGATCGAGTACGGGTACGGAGGGCTGACCGTCGACGACCTCAGCTGGGTGGCACGCACATACACCCGCCCCAGCTACTGGGGACACAAGCACTCCGAGGCCGCGAAGACCCAGCTGCCCGGTATCGTCAAACCACTGGTTCCCGCCGAAGTCTGACCAATCCGGCCGAAACCAACAATCGGAGTTCGCTCTCAAGTCCCACAGTCGGGGATTGTGATAGTGCGGCGCGAACAATGGGGCCGAGTCATGAACGAGATTCAATCCGGCGTCGCCAATATGAAAGGCAAGCGATGTGACGGACATGAGAACCTCCGCTGACGGCGAATCCCGTCCCTATGACTTGTCGGTGTTGACTCTCCCGAGCCAGCGCCTCAACCACATCGAGAATCAAACGGGTTGAGGCGCTGGCCCTTCCGTGGCAGAGGTGTCACGCGGACACGGTTTTTTGGCGCGAAAGTCGACTTTCTGGGCATTTGACTTTCGGAGGTATTTGGAACGGATAACGCGACGAGATCCGTCGAGCGATGACGCGACGGAGTGACTTCCGGCTAGTTTCAGAGTTCCGGGAGCATTCCAGCTTCCCGCTCGGTACGCGCCAACTCGATATTCGCGTACAGTGCCGAACGCTTCAAACCTGTATTCCTGCAAAGTGTTTCGATCTTGAACTGCCCGGTCTCGTACGTTTGCAGCAGGTACGCACGCTCTTCCGGCGTGAGTTTGTGCTGACGGCCCTTCATCTTGCCAGCCGCCGCAGCCGCCGCAACAGCATCCCGAGTCCTTGACCGGATCAGGTCCGATTCGAATTCGGCCATCAGCCCGAGGACGCCGATGAACATTTTTCCCATCGGATCTGATGGGTCGTAGATCTTCCCGTCGATCGACAAGGCAACACCCTTGTCTGCCAGTCGCCCCACCGTCTCGTGAAGGTCCTTCGCGGACCGGGAGAGCCGATCGAGTTTGGTCACGCAGAAGATGTCGCCTTCGCGGGCAGCGTTGATCGCGTTGTCGAGTCCGGGTCGCCGGGTCTGCCGGCCGCTGATTCCGTGATCGACGTAGACCCGGTCGCGGTCGACTCCCTCCTTGGCGAGAAGCTCGACCTGAATCGACGAATCCTGTGCCGCCGTACTCACACGGGCGTAGCCGATCTTCATTCCCGCTCCCGATCTTCGCCGTTCACGACGTCCCGGACACAAACTGTCCACTAGAAACTATGCCATACCGGACAGATCCAACGGACACCTATACCGGACAAGATCGCGAGAATTTCGCCACGTCAATTGTCAGTTTCAGAAGAGAGCAGCACGATTTCGAGAGTTCACTGCACTGATGCGGTTAAACGTACTCTGTCAGAGTCCAAGTTCAGGACATTCGATTCCGGGCTCGTACACTGCGATGGTTTTGTGCGCGGACCTTTTTCTACCCTCAGGTCCGACATAGTCACGGTCATTTCAGAAATTGCGCACCATCCAATTACCCCTGGGGGTACTCTGGCGGATTCGAGTACTACCCGGCCCGTGTTTTGGAGGAATGTGCGTAGATGGATTCATCTGAGTGGGATGCGCGTTACAGCAGCGTCGAGCATCCGTGGGGCTCGGCCCCGGCGGCTGCCCTGTCTGCGCGGTTCGCGGAGCTGACGCCGGGCCGGGCGATCGACCTGGGCTGCGGAGACGGCCGCCACGCTCGATGGTTGGCCGACGCGGGCTGGACAGTGCGCGCTGTCGACTTTTCTTCTGTGGCAATCGAATTGGCACGCAGCGGCGGCGAGGATCGGGCGATCGACTACACCGTCGCCGACGCCCGGACCTGGGAACCATCCGAACCGGTGGATCTGGTGGCCATCGGCTTCCTGCATCTACCGGTCGACGAGTTGGTCGCCGTCATTGCCGGTGCAGCGAGTTGGCTCGCACCGAGCGGACGGTTGCTGTATCTCGGCCATGCGCTCGAGAACTTCACTCACGGCGTCGGGGGCCCACCCGATCCGTCGATCCTGCCCGCCATCGACGACCTCGCCCGCGCCGCGAGCGGACTGCAGGTCCGCGAACTGGGACACCTGGTCCGCCCGGTCGGCGAGGGTCGGGCCATCGATGTCCTTCTCCACGCACAGCCCTGGGGCACCGCAGCTCACCGCGATCTGAAGAACGGAACCTTCACGTGACCGATCATCCCACTCCCCTGCGCGTGGTGTTCGCGGTGAACACCACACCCACCGCCGTGGTGCGAGCGATCCACAACCTTCTCGATGCTGCGACAGAGCCGGTGACGATCGAAGTCGTGTGCTTCGGACCGGGCCTCGATGCGGCCTTGCGCTGTTCGGATATCTCCCTGGAGATGCGGGCGTTGATCGACTCTGCCTCCATCACGGTGAAAGCATGCCGCAACAGTCTGGAGGGCAGAGGGCTCGGTGACGACGATCTGCTGATGGGTGTCGAAATGGTTCCCGCTGCAGTGCTCCATCTCGCTCGACGTCAGCGAGATGGATGGTCACAGCTCTACACCTGACGTCACATCCCCGCTCCAGTGTCGTAGGCACACCGTCTCAGAGAGTTCGGTCCTCGCGTTCACCGAGCTCGGAGGACTCGGCTGCGGTGTCGCGGTCTCGACCACGGACGATGCGCACCGTCAGGACTGCGATGATCACCAGCACTGCGATCAGGAGCACTGCGGTGTTCGGTACCGCGTCGGCCACGTCGCTGATCCAGACCTGCAGCGAGTACTGACTGTCGACCCCCATGACGCCGCCGAGGTTCGCTGTGCCCTCCGTGAGCAGGAACAGCACTCCGATACCGATGAAAAGCACCCCCGATATCAGAGACGTCGTGTGCGTTTTCAGCGGTCCTATGCTGATTTCCTTGCCGCGCAGCCACGTTCGTGATCCGAGCGAGAATCGGTCCCAGACCAGCGCCAGCACGAACAGGGGTATCACCATCCCCGCTGCGTAGAGTGCCATGAGCACTCCGCCGTATACGGCCTGACCGCCGGCGACGGCAACGGTCAGGACCGCGCCGAGCAGGGGTCCCGAGCAGAACCCTGCGAGCCCGTAGACCGCGCCGAGGGCGAACACCGATCCGGTGGAGGAGACGTCGATGCGCGCGGCTGCTCTCTGAGCGGACCCCAGCGCGAAGCCGCGACCGACGATGATCATCACTCCGAGGGCGATGATGACCACGCCGCCGATCATCGTGGTGACCTCGCGATACCGGGTGATCGCCGAGCCGATGGCCCCGACTCCAGCACCGAGGGGCACCAAGACCGCTGCCAGCCCGAGGTAGAAGATCCCGGTGCGGCCGGCGAGCTTGCCGGCCCCGTCGAAGGCGTACGCGAAGAAGGAAGGAAGTAGCAGGGCCGAGCATGGACTGAGAAGTGCCAGCAGCCCGCCGAGAAATGCTCCGAGAAGTCCGATCTGCGACATCGTGCCGCCCTACGCGCCGGCTGCCGCGTCGATCAGATCGACGAATTCCGAGAACGGTTGCGCGCCCAGAACCGGATCTCCGTTGACCGAGAACGCCGGAGTGGCCGGGATACCCAGCGACTGCGCTTCGGTGGAGTCGGCGGTGATCGCGGCGTCGAATGCGGTGCCGGTGGCGTCGGCGGTGAACCGAGCCATATCCGGTACCCCGGCCTGTTGCGCGTAGCTCTGCAGCGACTCCAGTGTCAGGTCTGCGTGACCGGTTTCGGGAGCATCGGCGTAGACGGCGCGGGTGAACTCCCAGAACTTGCCCTGGGCGGCGGCGGCGCGTCCGGCCCGGGCGGCGTCGAACGATTGTTGCCCGAAAATGGGTAGGTCTCGCCATTCGATGCGCAGGGTGCCGGTGTCGACGTATCGGTCGATCAGCTGCGGCTCGGTGTCCCGGCTGAATTGGGCGCAGAACGGACACCGGAAGTCCGAGAAGGCGATCATCACCACCGGGGCGTCGACGTCGCCGAGGGCCATCGGATCATCGGGCTCGCGGTGCGCCAGATCGCCGAGCGGTCCCATCACCGGCGGTCCGCTCGCGCTGCTCGACCCGGCGTCCGGTGCCGCCTCCGACTGCTCGTCGCCACCGGTCGTTCCGAGTACGAGAGCTCCCACGAGCACGGCCGCCACCACGACGGCGATGGCCAGGAGCACGATGTCGCGGCGGCGAGTGGAGCGAGATGTCGAAGTCATGCAATACCTTTCGGCAGTCGGATACTGGCAGCGATACCCATCTGGGTATAGCCTCACAGTGTCACCCTACTCACACAACTACACCTCGTAGGAGATCCCAGCCGATGACAGAGCCCGCCACCTCCGACCGTCTCGACGTCGATGCTGCCGGCCGTTCCGGTGACGGGGTGATCGCCGAGTCCGATCGTTTCCGGGGTTGGGGGGCGCGGGTACTGCGCGGCACAGTCGCCGGTGTGGTCACGGTGTTGGTGGTGGGCATTCCCACCGACATCATCGACACGCCGGTCTTCGGCCGTGAGGTGCCGGTGCGGGCGTGGGAGCTTCCGGTTCTGCTGGCCACGGCCCTGTTGACCGCACTGTGGTTCGGGATCGACAAACCCGCGCAGGTCGAGCGGACCGGCACACCCGCCGCTCTCGGTGTGGTCCTGACTTTCTTCGCCGTCGGGTGTCCGGTGTGCAACAAGCTGGTACTTCTTGCGCTCGGCACCTCGGGTGCACTGGGGTTGTGGGCACCGATACAACCCATCCTTGCCGGGGTGTCCCTGGCAATGCTGACAGCAGCGGTGATCGTGCGATGGCGCAAACGCGACTGCACCTCCGCGTCCTGCGCAGCATGACCGGGCGACGCCTGCTCACCCGTGCACCGACCATCGGGTGACCGGCACCCGAACCGATCGAAAGGAACCGAACGAACTATGACCGAATTGGCCATCGGTACCCGCGTGGACATGCCGTTCGAGGAAACCGTGGACGCAACCCGTGAGGCACTCGCCGAACAGGGATTCGGAGTGCTCACCGAGATCGACATGCAGTCGACGTTGAAGAGCAAGATCGACGCCGACATCGAACGCTACGTCATCCTCGGAGCGTGTAATCCGCAGTTGGCGAAGGCTGCGATCGACACCGATCGGCAGGTGGGGTTGCTGCTGCCGTGCAACGTGGTGGTGCGGGCCGATGGCAGCAGCACGATCGTCGAAGCGATGAACCCCCAGGTGATGGTGGGGCTCTCGGATGCAGCGGGCCTGGCCGAGGTCGCCGACCGGGCCACTGCACTGCTGCAGAGCGCGATCATGGCACTCGGCGGAGACAGCACCACCGCATAGATGGGTGCGCACCGTATCGGCAGAGCGGCGGCGGTGATCGGGACCGTTGCACTGTGCGCCGTCGCGCTGGCGTCGGGGTGCAGTTCCTCACCTGCTCCCGACACCACGGGCACCGATCCGGCGGCACATCCGTCGTCGCCGGCCGCGCCGCCGCCGGGCTTCGGAGACACGGCCCTGTGGTCGATCCCGTTCCTGTCGCAGCCTCACATCGTCGAGGACGGGTTCGTCGGAGTCGTCGACTCCTCGGACGCATCCGGTTCGCACCGGGTGCAGGTACTCGACGACACCGGCACACCACGATTCGGCGTGGACGTACCCGCCGATCGCGACGAGTTCGCGGTGACGAGCACACACAACCGTGAGCTGTTGATCACCGAGGACATCGATGATCCCGGTTCGGGTGCACCGGCCACGGTGACCGCCCGCGATACCCGCACCGGCGACCTCGTATGGGGCCCGGTCTCCGCTGCAGGCTGCCTGACCGGGTCCGGACTGCTGATCGACGCCGACTGCTCGCAGACAGCAAAGCCCGCGGCCGTGGCCGCCATCTCGGCGACCGACGGACACCGCACCGACCTGACGGGTGCGATCTCCGAATCCGGTGGATACGCGGTCACCGTCGACGGCGACACAGCGCGCATCGTGACCGCCGACACCGGCAACACCGCCTGGTCCACCGACACCCTCACCCCGCCCCCCGCAGCGATCCCCGGGACCGCACGATTCGTCGCCACCGCCGGCAATGCAGTGGTCGTGGCATGGACGATCCCGACCCGTCCCGAACCGATCCAGGCGGTCTATCGCCTCTCCGATGCCGAGCTCCGATGGATCAGCGGTAGCCGCAGTCCGATGGTGATGACCGCCGACAGCAGTAGCGGGGCGACGATGATCACCACCGCAGACCTCACCGACGACGGCATCGCTGTCCTGTTCGAGCAGTACGGCACCCGAGGTTTCACCGCCGATCAATTTCCCGGTGCCGACCGCTTCTCTCTGGTCGGCGGCATCGTCTACGGCGCGTCGGACTCGCGGGTGACTGCCATCGATGCGACCTCCGGCCGCGTCACCGGCACATCACCGAGCGCCGCACCGACAGCAGTGACCTCGAACGGTGTCGCATTGGCCCAGAGCAGCGACGGGTACACCGCATTCAAGGTGATCCCCCATTTCTGAGCTGCCCGCCCGCACACCCCGTTCAGGACGTCTTGGGACGACCTCGAAGATCGACGGAGAACAACGGACCGAGCAGACACACGTTGATCACCCCGGTCAGCACGAAGACACCGCCGATCACTCCCACCACGATGCCCCCGACACCGCCGAGCACGACGGCGACCACGATCAGAGCGATTCCCACCACGATACGCAGTGCGCGCCCGGCAGTACTGCGCATGAATTCGACGAACGACATGATGATTCCAGTTCTGTAGAGGGACTTTCACTGTTGGACGGGCGAGAACGCCGAAGTGGACCGATCCACGGCTCCTCGCGCGAACAGCCCAACCCCAACCCCAGCCCCGACCTCGACAGCGCGGCATACGACGAGCGCTTCGCGCGCGATCTGATCGACCAGGGCACGACTCTTCGTAGCTTCGCAGCCGCGATGACACGATCACCGGCCGATACCGACGATCTGGTGCAGGACGTCCTCGAACGCGCATGGCGCAACCGGAGAACGTTTCGATCCGAATCGGCGCTCACGACGTGGCTCTACCGGATCACGATCAACCGTGCCCGCGATGTGGCCGCACGCGCGGAGACTCAGCGCACCGAACCATCGGGCACGGGCGACATCGATGTATCGATCAGCGACCTCGAGCACCCCGAGACGGTCGCGCAGGCGCTCAGCGATCGATCCACGGTGCGAGCGGCGCTGGCGACGTTGACCGTCGAGGATCGAATGGTCCTGGCACTGCACGACGGCGAGGGCTGGACGGCGACACAGATCGGTGCGGTCGGCGCGCTCACCACCGCAGCGGTGTACAAGCGCATCCACCGTGCACGGGTGAAGCTGCTACGCGCCCTCGACGACGGTCCCGCACACCCGCGAAACGACTCCCAGGCGTGCCGGCGCACACTCGCCGCGGCATCGGACTACCTGGACGGGCGTCTCGATGTCGACGCGTCGGCCCGCATCGATACGCACCTGCGGCAGTGTCGCCGGTGCCCACCCATCGCACAGGCCCTGATCGGTATCAAGACCGCACTCGGCCTGCGGCCGTGGACCAGCGCGGTACCCGAACAGTTCGTCTACGACGTCGCCCACTTGGGCGGACCCCCGCCGCGATGACCGATCATCCCCGACACCCGGAAAAAGATACCCCATAGGGTATATTGAAAGTGAATTGTCGACCGAGGGAGAGACTCATGTGCAGGGCTGTCACGTGCAAGAAGTGCGGGAAAACGACGTGGGCGGGATGTGGTCAACACGTCGATCAGGTGATGCGGGGCGTTCCGGCGTCCAATCGCTGCAAGGGGCACGACTCCGATCCGAAGTCACCGGGATTGTTCTCCCGCATGTTCTCCAAGAAGTAGATCGCGGTCCGCAGCCCTGGTCTTGCCAGGGCTGCGACCCGAGTCGTCGTTCTTCGTGGTCTCGCCCGTCGCGGCGCGCCGACCGGCCAGACCGTGCATACGCAGGTCCGCATCGTAGTGAACGAACAGCCCCCACCCGATCAGGTGCAACACCACGACCACACTCGCCATCGCCGGCAAGCGGGGGCTCCGTCGCGGGAAAGTCGATGTCGCGCAGGCACACTCGCGTCGGTCACCGGCACAGCCAGCCGTCCGGCGGGCAGTCGAGGGTAGTTACGATCGACGTCTGCGACCCTGGAGTGGCTTTCGCCGCCGCGGGGTGCAGGCGAGGTTGCTCGATCAGCTTTTCCCGTTCCCGGACATATCGTCGTCGATGCTCGGACCGACCCCGACCCCGACCAAGGTCAACGATCGGCGATGGTGAGGATCGACCCACACCGAAATGGTGGCACCGGTCACCAGTGCGCGGACGGTCGACCGTTCTGCACGCACATCGCACCGGTACGTTCCGGACCCGGGCACCGTCACTTCCAGTTCCACCCGTCGTGAATCGATGTCGGTGCCCAGGACCACCGCCCACCCCTCGACGATGTCGTCCTCTCGGTCCGCCGCGGTGTCCCGGACCACGGATACCGCTGCAGGATGCAGCGGTGTGCGGGCTGCGAACATCATCGCCGCCATCAGCAGCACCGCGAAGCCGGCCACCACGGCAGCGGTGACAGCGGTCGCTGACCCGGGTGAGAGTCGAGGGACGAGGAAGGTGAACACCAGGATCAGCGCGAGCACGTAGAACCCCATGGCGACCGCGATCGCGTAAGACACCCGTCCCGGTACCAGGACAGCGGCACCTGTCGAGCGCCGTCTCCGCGCGCTCGTCACCGTCTCTCCCCTGAGGTCCCGCTGGCGGTGCCCTCTTCGACGCCGTCGGCGATCACTTCGGAGGGTGCCCGCACAGCGGCGGTGTGGCCCGTCAGCCCGACGTGGGCTTCGGTGCGCATGCGTTCGACCATATGAGGGTAGTGCAGCTCGAACGCCGGCCGCTCGGAACGGATACGAGGTATTTCGGTGAAATTGTGGCGGGGCGGTGGGCAGGTGGTGGCCCATTCGAGAGAGTTGCCGTAGCCCCACGGATCGTCGACGGTGGCGACCTCGCCGTATCGGTAGGACTTGAACACATTCCATACGAACGGCAGCGTGGACAGCCCGAGAATGAACGCTCCGATCGAGGAGATCAGGTTCAAGGTGGTGAATCCGTCGGAGGGCAGGTAGTCGGCGTAGCGGCGCGGCATCCCTTCGTTGCCGAGCCAGTGCTGGACCAGGAACGTCATGTGGAACCCGACGAACGTCGTCCAGAAGTGCCACTTGCCGAGGCGTTCGTCGAGCATGCGTCCGGTGATCTTGGGAAACCAGAAGTACACCCCGGCGTAGGTGGCGAAGACGATGGTCCCGAACAGTACGTAGTGGAAGTGAGCCACCACGAAGTAGGTGTCGGTGACGTGGAAATCGATCGGGGGGCTGGCCAGCAGCACACCGGTCAGTCCGCCGAACAGGAACGTGATCAGAAATCCGATGCTGAACAGCATCGGGGTTTCCAGGGTGACCTGTCCTCGCCACATGGTGCCGATCCAGTTGAACAACTTCACCCCGGTCGGCACGGCGATGAGGAAGGACATGAACGAAAAGAACGGCAGCAGAACAGCTCCGGTGGCGTACATGTGGTGCGCCCACACCGTGATCGAGAGCGCTGCGATGCCGAGGGTGGCGAAGATCAGACCCTTGTAGCCGAAGATGGGTTTGCGGCTGAAGACCGGGAAGATTTCGGAGACGATGCCGAAGAACGGGAGCGCGACGATGTAGACCTCGGGATGGCCGAAGAACCAGAACAGGTGCTGCCAGAGCACCGCTCCCCCGGTCGCCGGGTCGAACACGTGACCACCGAAGTGTCGATCGAACGCCAGCCCGGCCAACGCGGCCGCGAAGGTCGGGAACGCCAGCAGCACCAGCACCGAGGTCACGAGCATGTTCCAGGTGAAGACCGGCATCCGGAACATCGTCATGCCGGGTGCGCGCAGGCACACCACGGTGGTGATGAAGTTGACCGCACCCAAGATCGTGCCCAAGCCGGACAGGATCAGCCCCAGTACCCACAGGTCGGCACCGACGCCGGGGGAATGCAGTGCACTCGTCAGCGGCGTATAGGCGGTCCACCCGAAGTCCGCGGCACCTCCCGGGGTGATGAACCCGGCGAGCACGATCAGCGATCCGAAGACATACAGCCAGTACGCGAACGCGTTGAGTCGCGGGAACGCGACGTCCGGTGCCCCGATCTGCAGCGGCAGAATGTAATTGGCGAATCCGTACGCAACCGGGACGGCGTAGAGCAACAGCATGATCGTGCCGTGCATGGTGAACAGCTGGTTGTACTGCTCGTTGGACAGGAACTGCAACCCCGGTACCGCGAGTTCGGTGCGCATGAGCAGCGCCATCAACCCGCCGATGAGGAACAATCCGAACGAGGTGACCAGATACATCTTCCCGATCGTCTTGTGATCGGTGGTGGTCACCAATTGGAACAGCGTCGAGCCCTTCGGCTCGTGACGCATCGGATACGGCCTGGCCGCCTCAGGGCGGGGAATCAGTGCGGTCATCGACGATCTCCTCGATCCGGGTGTGCGATGCGCCGCATTTGCGTGCGCCGAAATAGGCTCAGTGATGCACAACGATGTGCGTTACAGGGCCATGGAGGCCTGGACGGTGACGTAGACGGCCACGACGAGCAACAAGGCGGCGAAGCTACGGGTGAGCGTGGTGGCAGAGACTCTGTCGCTGATGACTTTTCCTGCGAACGAGCCTGCAATTGCCGCGAGGGTGAACGGTACGACGATCTCCCACGGGATGGTGGCACCCGTGCCGAGACGCTCGGTGAAGGCCCCCGCACTGGTGATCGAGATGATCACCAGTGACGTTCCGACCGCGACGGGCATCGAATAGCCCAGTGCCAGAACCAGAGCGGGGACGATGAGGAAGCCGCCGCCCACTCCCAGAAACCCGGTGAGGAAGCCGACGACGAGCGCGGAGGCGACCAGCTTGACTACCTGCGACGTGGTGATCTTCACTTTCGCGGGCTTGGTGGCGACCGCGACGGCGCTCGGGCGTGTTCCCGCGGTCTCGGCCGGGTTCGGTAGGTCGGTATCGTGTCCGCGCCGGGTGCGGCGCAGCATCGCGCCGGCGGCGACGATCATCAGTGCCGCGAACGCGAGCAGCAAGATCTGCGGGTCGACCGATCGGTTGAGGATCGATCCACCGAAGGCGGTGACCGAGCCCAGAATTCCGAACACTGCCGCTGCCCGCCACCGAACGTGCCGTGCTCGCGCATGGCTGATGGCCGCGATGATCGAGGTGATTCCGACGATGATCAACGAGGCGCTCGTTGCCGACTGCGGTTCGACCGCCAGGAGATACACCAGGGCAGGAACAGTCAGTATCGATCCCCCACCACCGAGTGCGCCGAGGGAGAGCCCGATGAGAATCCCTGCGGCGACTGCGATCGCGAGGGTGGCGATCATGTCAGATCACTGCGCCGGGGGTGCCGTCATCGCGGACCACAGGGCGGCCGTCTTCGTGCCACGCTTTCATTCCGCCCGACAGATTGTGCGCTGTACGACCGGCATCGGCGAGGGCCGCGACAGCTGTGCTCGACCGAGCGCCCGAGCGGCACACCACGACCAATTTCTGATCAGGAGGGTAGGCAGCAGGATCGAGATCGCCGAGGCGTACATGGACGGCGTCCGGGGCGTGGCCGGCAGCCCATTCGTCGTCCTCGCGGACATCGATCAGGATGGCTCCCGATTCGGCGATCAGTGCATGTGCGGCGGCCGGATCTGCTTCCGGTGGTGCTTCAGTCATGAACAACGCTCCTTGGATCAGTGGGTGCTTACAGGGCGTGCAGCGGCGTGGCCGGCACGAAGCGATAGCCCTCGCTCGGTGAGAACGTGGCCGAGACGGTGAACCGATCTCCTCGAATCACTGTGTGCCGCAACTCCACCGGCCGGGAATTCATGCAACCCAAGCGGCGGATCGACAGCGCGGCGGTCTTCGAATCGAGTTCGAGTGCTGCCGCATCCTCCGGATCCGGGACGACGGCAGTGACGTCCTCGCGGCCACCGGTCAGGCGGATGCCGCAGCGTTTCTCGAGCTCGATGTAGAGAGCCGTGTGAGTGAAGTCCGCATCCAGGAGGTCGCGTGCCAGATCCCCCGGCAACCAGGCATGGTCGAGCGCCAACGGCATGGTCCCTGCCATACGGATGCGCTCCAGGTAGAGCAGCGGAGCCTTGGGACCGACCTGCAAGGTAGCGGCCACCGCGGGGTCGGTCCGCAGTTCGAGTGCACGCACCACGCTGTGCTGAGCAACACCCGTGGCTTCCACGGCAGCGAAGAGACTGTAGAGCGCACCGAGTGGCTGCTCGATCACCGGCGGAGCCGCCAACCGAGAAGGCCGGCCACGCTCTGCAATCAAGATTCCTTCGTTCCGCAGGTGCCGCAGGGCCTCGCGGGTGGTGTGACGACTCACCCCGTAGCTCGTCGTCAACGCATGCTCGCCCGGGAACTCGGAGCCGGCGAATTCGTCGTCACCGATTCGGCGGACCAGATCGGCATGCAGTTGCGCCCACAGCGGCATCGCACTGGAGCGGTCGAGCGCGGCACTGCGATCGGGTTCAACCATCAGAGGCCCTCCTGTCGATCTGTGTCGGAATCCGAATTCGAGCCGCCTGCTACTGGCCCTCGGGGCCACTGTACAACAAATGTACGTACATCCGTACGGACGGCAGTGATGCTCTCCACGCGTCGAAGCGATGTCGACCGAGGATCTCGGGGACCGCAACTCCCCCGTCCCGAGAAACCATCCGTCGGCGTCGCCGACACACAACGAGACAATGCTCGCTTCGAGAAAAGTTGTTTCCCACCACGAACGAGCGCCTGGTGGAGATCGCGCCGAACCTGGTGAATCCGCCCGCGTAGCGAGCGTCATCACGTCGCTTCCCAGTCGGTTCCGGATCAGGCCAGTCGGTGCCGGATCAGGAGTGTCGCGCGGGGGCTTTCTCGCCCTGGGTCTGCCCTACCGTCGGTGGCGCGGCGAGCCGACAGAGCGAGCACCGGACCGAACCGGGGGCGGACTGCACGACCGCCTCCGGTTCGGGCGGGTTCGATCAGACTGTTTCGAGGTTGCGCGCGGCCCAGGCGGCGTAGCTGCCCTCGAGTTCGACAACTCGGTAGCCGGCGCGGCGCAGGGCGCTGGCTGCGACCGCGTTACGGACGCCGCTCTGGCAATAGGTCACGATCGGACCGCCTGTGGGCAGTCCGTCGAGGTTCCACAGCAATCTGCCACCGCTGAGCTGTTCGGAGCCAGGTATGTGGCCGTCGGCGTGTTCGGTTTTGTTGCGCACGTCCAGCACCATTGCCGGGTCGAACGAATCCAGCTCGTCCGCACCGATCGTCTCGGGTGTCGTCGTGGGGAGTCCTCGTAGACTTGTGACGTATCCGGTCACCGTATCGATGCCGACCCGCAGCAGGTGATCACGTAGCTCGTCGGCGACGGCGTGGTCCTCGGCGAGCACCACCAGTGGAGTGCCCTCTCGTTCGGGGTCGTAGACCCAGGCACCGAACGAGGCTGCCTTGTCGATGCCGGGGATGTTGAGCGCTCCGGGGACAGCGCCGGCGTGCACCTCATCGTGGCTGCGGGTGTCGAGGAGGACGACCTCGTCGGAGTCGAGGGCGCGTGCCAATTCTGCGGAGTCGTACTCGCGCAGTGGAGACAGTGGCCCGAGAACGACCGGGCCCTGCTTGTTCTGACGCTTCATCCGGCCGAAGTAGGCGTGTGCATCCGGTTGGCCGTCGAGCATCTCGTCGACGAAGCCCTGCTCGTCGTCGCGCTCGACATACCCTGCCCACCAAGCGAAACGGCGTTCGTAGCCGACGCTGGTCGACGGAAGCGCGCCGAGAGCTTTTCCGCAGGCACTGCCCGAACCGTGACCGGGAAAGACCTGGATATGATCCGGCTGCGTGACGAACGACCGCTTCAGACTGCGGAATATCTGTTTGGCACCCTCGAAACGGGTGTCGACACCGTCGGCAGCTTCGTCGAGTAGGTCCGGGCGGCCGAGATCGCCGGCGAAGACGAAGTCGCCCGTCAACATGTATCCCGGAGCATCGGCGAAGGCACCGTCGGTCACCAGGAACGAGAGGTGCTCCGGGGTATGACCGGGCGTGTGAACGGCTTGCACGGTGATATTACCCAGAGCCAGCGTGTCGCCATCGTGGAGGCGTTCGGCCTCGAAGCCGTACTGCCAGTCGTCGCCGCCCTCTCCTGAGACGTAGGTGACCGCCCCGGTGGCCTTGGCCAGCTCGCGAGTGCCGGACAGGTAGTCGGCATGGATGTGGGTCTCGGTAACGGCGGTGATGGTCATGCCATGTCGATCGGCCAGGTCGAGGTACACACCGATGTCGCGGCGGGCGTCGACCACCACTGCCTCTCCCTTGGCCTGGCAGCCGATGAAGTATCCGGCTTGGGCGAGGTCTTCGTCGTAGATGCGTTCGAGAAGCATCGAAATCTCCTTGTCGATCGTGGTGGCGTTCGTACAGGTCTCAGAATTCATGGTACCCCGTGGGGTATTTCAGGAGGTTCTGTGCGACGAGGCGCACGGTTCCGATTCCTGCGGGGTGGAGGTGAAGTGGGCGGCATTCCACTGGGCGACCAAGGGCATCGCAACCGACTGATCCAGCGAGGCGCAACGACTCACAGCGACATCGCAGTGGTTGCCGACCATCATGTCCTCCTCAGCCGTCCGGCACTCGCCGACTCGGGGCGGACGAGGAAATTTCATTCGTCCCGAGTGTGGCGTTTGTCGGTATCGGCGACTAGCCTCACTCATAATGTACGTACATCCGTACGATCAATCAAGGAGAGGGCGACGTACACCTCGGCACGTGTCCTTGCACCACCTGCTCGAACGCCGGAATGACCTTCCAGCACGACTGCTGTGGATGCAGTGCACCTGGCCTCAATGACCACCAATGTCGTGACCACACGGCTCGCGCCCACACCGACGTCGAGCTGAACCACCCCGACACCAACCGAAATCGAGACAGCTCACCGAGCTCGTGTCTCGAACAGGAGGACCACATGTCCGCGCACACCATCGACCACAAAGTCGCGATCATCGGCGGAGGCAACGCCGGTATTTCGCTCGCAGCACGTCTGCGGCGAGCAGGAATGACCGACATCGGCATCATCGAGCCGGCAGAGACCCACTACTACCAACCTTTGTGGACGCTCGTCGGTGGAGGCCGCGCCCCGGCCGCGGAAAGTGCGCGTAGCGAGGCGTCGGTGATGCCCCAGGGCGTCGGCTGGATCAAGGATCGCGCCGAGGGGGTCGACCCGGATGCCCAGACGGTCAGCACCTCCTCGGGAACTACGATCCACTACGACCACCTGGTGGTGTGCCCCGGCATCCAGCTCGACTGGGATTCGGTGCCCGGTATGGCCGAATCGATCGACACCCCGCAGGTCTCGAGCAATTACCGCTACGATCTCGCGCCCAAGACGTGGCAGATGATTCAGAAGATGCGGTCGGGCACGGCGGTGTTCACGATGCCGTCCGGCCCCATCAAATGCGCGGGTGCCCCGCAGAAGATCGCGTACCTCGCGGCCGACTACTGGCGAGAGCAGGGCGTGCTCGATGCCATCCGAGTTGTCCTCGTCCTGCCCACACCCGGAATGTTCGGGGTACCGGTGTTCGCCGAGGAGCTCGAACGAGTCGTGGCGCGCTACGGCATCGAGGTGCGCAAGAACAGCGAAGTCACCGCCGTCGACCCGGACGGCCGATCGGTGACGATCACTGATAACAGCGCAGGTACCACCGACGAGCTACCCTACGACCTGCTCCACGTCGTACCGCGCCAATCCGCACCGGACTGGATCAAGGCCAGCCCCATAGCGGACCCCGACAATCCCGCCGGATACGTCCAGATCGACAAGAACACACTGCGGCACAGTCGATTCGACAACGTCTTCGCCCTCGGTGACGCCGGATCGTCACCGAACTCCAAGACCGGTGCCGCCATCCGCAAGCAAGCACCCGTGGTCGCCGAGAACCTGCAGGCGAGCATCGCCGGCCGTCCACTGACCGCACAGTACGGCGGGTACGCCTCCTGCCCCTTGACCACCTCTCGCAAAACGATGCTTCTGGCCGAGTTCGACTACACGATGCAGCCGGCTCCCTCGATACCGCTGATCGACACCACCCGCGAACGCCGCGACATGTGGTTCCTCAAGAGACGCGGACTGCCGGCGTTGTACTGGAATGCCATTCTCACCGGCCGAGCGTGAACGGTCGACCGCCGCACAGCTACGACCGCGAGGGCGACCTGAGCCACTACCGGTCGGTGTTCGAGGCCATCGAACGGCGCGTGATACCGGAGGTGGTGATCACCCGGCTCACCCCGTATCTGCTCGTTCTGGTGTCGGCGGCCGTGCTCGGAGTGGTGCTTCCGCACACCGGCGGCGCACACGGGTACGACGTTCTTCTGCGCACCGAAAGCGCCGACGCGGAGTCAGCGGGCGTGTTGGCGACGCTGTTCACCGCATTCACTCTCACGTTCACCGTCGTAGCGGCCTCGATCGCGCGTCTGGTTCGGCGTTTTCGGTGGGCTGCTCTGGCTTTGGCGGGCAACGGTGTCACCACGGTGTTCGGTGTGCTCGCGATCTGGGCTCGGCAGTCACTGGCACCGACCGCGACGGTGGCGGGTCCATCGATCGGCCTGTATCTGGGCGCGGTGGCAGCTCTGCTGTCCACCGTCCTCTGGGCACGTGTGGTGTTCACCCGCCCACCCGAGCAGCCCGGTCCAGCGCACAGGGGCTGACACGTCGCGGGCCCGATCACCACACCTCGAACCGGCTATCCCGCCTCGGTGGGG
>NZ_JBXAFO010000019.1:0-53038 GCF_058793255.1 Rhodococcus sp. MPR-R1B | reverse complement strand
CCGATCACCCCCGTACATCGATGCGGGGGTGATCGGACCGTTGTCAGGCGAGGGCGAGAAAGAGCTTCTCGAGCTCCGCTTCGGTCATCTTCTCCCCTGTTTCCGCTCCGGTGATGCACTCACGCAGTCCGGTGGCGACGATCTTGAAGCCTGCCCGGTCGAGAGCCTTCGACACCGCGGCCAGTTGGGTGACGACGTCCTTGCAGTCACGACCGCTCTCGATCATCGAGATCACTCCTGCGAGCTGACCCTGCGCACGCCGCAGACGGTTCAATACCAATGCGATGCTTTCGGTGTCACCGGTCATGTCGTTCAGTCCTTCGTTCGATGAAACTCCAGGTTACCCCTAGGGGTAAGGGTGGTCGTGGTGGCCGACGCCGGACGGTATCGGCCACCACTGTGTTGCTCGAGATTGCTGACACTCAGCTGTGCGAGAAGCCGATCTTGGGTAGTACTGCTCGTAGCCACGTGGGTGACCACCATGCGGCGTGGCCGGTCAGGCGCAGGAGAACCGGCAGCAGAACCAAGCGGATGAGAATGGCGTCCAACAGTACGGCGACACCCAGAATGATGCCCATCTCCTTGGGTGGCAGTGGTTCGGCGAGCGCGAACGAAAAGAACACCGCGATCATCACCGCTGCCGCCGCGAAGATCACCCGACCCGAATGCGCCATTCCGTCGACCTGAGAACCGTGCGGATCACCGGTGTTCTCGTAGTGTTCCTTGACGCTCGACAGCAGAAACACCGTGTAGTCCATCGCGATTGCGAAGATCATCGCGAAGAAGAACACCGGGCCCCAGCCGTTCAGGAATCCCTGCGGGGTGAATCCGAGTAGCGACGAGCCGTGACCGTCTTGGAAGATCAGCTTCGCCACACCGAATGCCGCTCCGGTGGACAGCAGGCTGACCACGGTCCCCAGCAGGGCGATCAGCGGTGCCTGTAGCGCGATCAGCAGCAGCAGGAATCCGAGTACGAGGATCACCGACACCACGATCGGCAGATACTCGTTCAACGCGGTCTGCAGGTCCAGGTTCTCTGCGGGTGCACCGCCGACGATCGCTCCCTCGGGCAGCTCGGCACGCAAGGCGTCGAGTGTGGTCTCGAGTGCGGGGTCCGACGGGTCCACGTTCGGGATGGCCTGCAGCATGACGAAGTCGGATCCGTCCATGGCGGGCATGGGCGGCGTCACCATCGATACGCCGTCGACGCTCGCTGCGATCTGCGCGGTCTGCTCCGCCTCCGATGTGGGGGCGATGATCTGCAGCATGCCTGGTGCACCTTCACCCATCTGTGCCTGCACCAATTCGTAGCCCTGCCGGACCGGAGCGTCCTCGGGCACAACCGAAATGGACGGCATGGCGACCTTGAGACCGAGTGCCGGAATCGACAGCGCCACCAGAATCAACAGCGAGCCGATGGCGAACGGCCACGGATGCTTGTGCAGCAACTGACCCCAGGACGCGAATTTCGGCGAACGGTGCACCTGACGCTTCGCGTACGGGAGGGAGCCGGCATTGACCTTGGCTCCGAGCTTGCCCAGCACTGCGGGGAGCAGTGTGAGGGTGGCCGCGAGCACGAACACCACCGCGAGCATGATGCCCACGGCCATCGTGCGTACCGCAGGTGCTGGTACGAGAAGCACGGCAGATAAGCTGATCAGCACGGTCAGACCGGACAGCAGGACTGCTTTGCCTGCCGTGTCCATAGTTTCTGCCACTGCACGCTGCGGGTCGATCCGTCCGGCGTCGATGGTCTTTCGGAGCGCATCCCGGAATCGAACGACGAGGAAGAGCGCGTAGTCGATACCGAGCGCCAGCGCGAACATCATCGCAAAGTTCATGGCCCACACCGAGATCGGCGTGATTTCGTTCAGCAGAACCAGGCCACCCGCGGATGCGACCAGACCGGCCAGCGTCAACAGCAGGGGCAGACCTGCCGCGACGAGGGATCCGAACGCGAGCACCATGATCGCCAATGTGACGGGCCAGGAGATGATTTCGGCCTTGATCATCGCGTCGTGGTTGGCCTTGTTGAAGTCACTCCACAGTGCCGATGCTCCGGTCGGGTAGACCTCGATCGAGTCCGTGGAGGCTGCGGTCAAGTCGCCCTTGAGATCGTCGACGGCCTTCACCATCTCGTCGGTCGTCCCGTTCGCTCCACCGATGAGGATTCCGGTGTGCCCGTCGGGACTGATCGACATCCCCGGTTGCGGGGCGATCACCTCGGAAATCCGCGAGTCAGCGGCCAGAATGTCGGTGACCTCGGAAATGACAGCCGCGACAGCGGGATCGGTCACCTGCTCGGTGTCCGAGTGCACGACCACCTGTATCGCGGCAGAAGAGTTCCCGCCGAAGTGCTCCTGTGCGAGTTCGCGAACCTGGACCGACTCCGATCCGTTGGATTGCCAACCGGCACCGGCGAGAGAGCCGAACACCGACGGGGCAAACGCTCCCAATCCGATGATGACCACGAGCCACGCGGTGACCACCCACTTGAAATTGCCTGCCATGCGCGCACCGAATCGCGCCAACGGCCCGCCGGTGATCCCTGGCGGCGAGCTGTCTGCAGAACTCTCGTCGGTTCGAACGTCCGTAGAACTCACATCATGTCCTTACTGGTCGGGAAGATGGAGGAACCCTAGCATGGTACCCCAGGGGGTATGCTGAATGTTGACACCTACCCCCTGGGGTATACATGTGGTGCCGCACCACACTCACAGAAGCGAGGATCTACCGCATGTCATGCACCGACACTCCCACCGGTCCTGGCGGACCGAGTATCGAACGCGCAGTCCCCGCCCTGGCGGGCACCATGGTCCTTGCCAGCCTCGCCGCCGGATCCCTTCACGACCGCCGCTGGCATGCCCTGACAGCATTCGTCGGCGGGAATCTGCTGCTGTACTCGGCAGTCGGATGGTGCCCGGCCAGCTTGGCAATGCGGCGGCTGGGGATGCGCCAGAGCACAATGACGCCGACCCGGTGAACCGCGACAGGACCCGCCCTACGCCGTGGCAGTGGGTCGGCTACGCCTTCGGCCGCACTCTGCCCTCGACCATGACGGACTGGGTGGCCCACGATCTGACGGGCGATCACGCCGTGGTTCGGCACCTGATTCGCGGCCAGGTTCCGTTTCTTCCCATCTACGCCGTGTTCATGTTCTTTCCGGGTGAACTGTGGTTGCGTGGTGCCATGGTGCTCCTGGCGGTCCTGCTCTCGGTGTTCTTCACCGCCTCGTACATGGAAGAGAATCGGCAACGACGCCTCGTACGGCACATGCTGCCGCGCGATCTGACGAACCCCCGCAAAGCGCAGGTATCGGAACTGGTCAAGAAGCGTTATCTCGCGGCGCACCCCGAGTCCGGGGCCTCACGCACCGCCGCGGCACCCATCGCTCCCGGCCGAGAGCACTGAGCGATGGTCGGCGATTCGACGCACCGTCTCGCCCGGTGGCAGCGATTCTGGGACAAGCAAGCGGCCGGTTACGACAAGCACATGACCTTTCTCGACCGAGTCCTTTTCCGCGACACCAGGTCCTGGATCTGCAGTCGCGCCCGAGGCCAGGTTCTCGAGGTCGCAGTGGGAACGGGACTCAATCTCGAGCACTACCCGGCAGGGACGTCGTTGACCGGAATCGAGCTAAGCCCGGACATGCTCGCGCAGGCGCATACTCGGGCCGCCGGCGTCAGACCCGACGCTCGCCTAGCTCTCGGGGACGCTCACGCTCTGGATTTTCCCGATGCATCTTTCGACACGGTGGTGTGCACGTTCTCGCTCTGCGCCATCCCCGCCACGGACATCGCGCTCGCGGAAATGTCGCGAGTGCTGCGTCCGGGTGGAACGTTGCTCCTCGCCGATCACGTCGCCTCGTCGATCAGGCCGGTTCGATGGATCCAACGCCTTCTGGAACTGGTGAGCGTCCCGGTCGGTGGCGAGCACTTTCTGCGCCGGCCCTCGATCGCGATCACCGGTGACGAGAGCTTCTCTATCGAGGACATCGACCGGTTCACTCTCGGTCTCGTCGAGCGTCTTCACGCCCGAAAGGTGTCCTGAACGGGCAAGGACGATGGCCGCGGCACGAGCGGCCGACCATATTCCGGCACTTCTGCCTCGACGAACTCGAGAAGCCGCTTCAGCAGTGCATCCGCACGGTCTTCGACGTCGTCGAGCGTTGAATCGACGCCACCGAGTAGCTCGTGCGCGTCCCGGCGTGCCCGGGTCCCGTATTCGTAGTATCCGGGGTCGAGTACCGAAGCCGAGGCGGGCTGCGGGACGAGATGTGCGCTCGGTTGCCGTGCCTGCACCGAGTGGAGTCGGTGCACAGGTGCTCGCCCGTCCAGGTGGGCACGAACGATGTCGGCGACCGCACGGGACGTCAGTGGGGTCGCAGTCAACGGGGTGTGGCCCCACCGGTCGATCGCAGTCGACAGCGGCTGTCGATCGGCCGGATCGACATACCGGTCGAATCCGCTGAGCCCGGTACCGCCCCCGGCATCGAGAGCGTCGGCGAGCATTCGGGTGCTCGGATACCGCGTGTGGTAGCCCAGCACCTCCAACCAGCGCTGATACACCATCCGCGGCGAGATACCCGCCCCCGTCAGTACGGGGGAAGTGACAGTGTGGACGCCGCGGCCTGTGTCGATACGAAGGGCGTCGATCCTCGGATCGGCGGTGACGTCGCAGTGCCGCAGGGCCGCGATCTGGGTGTACGGCAGACCGGTCGAAGCGAGGATCAGGACGAGGGCGTCTCGCCGCGCGAACAGTTCTGACGGCCAACCGGATTCGGGGAGGCGGGCGACGATACCGCCGATCACGGCTGCCAGCTCGTGCAGGCGCGCCGTACGCGCCACGTCCAGCGCAGCCCGAACGATCTCCGCACGCCCCGGAGGGGGTAACAGTTGCCGAGAATGGGCGGCGTCGATCACCGCGATCCGGCGGCGTTGGGTCGTCGACGCGGCGGGGTGCGCGTGGAGGAACCGAGCAAGTGACTCCGGAGAGGCCGCCAGTGGGGGTTCGTCATGGGCGGTGCACCAGTCCTCGAACAGAGACCACGTGTTCCGATCACGCTTCGGCACCGCCACGTTCGCGATATCCGCTGGTCGTCTCGAACCGGCGCGGTCGTCGTGGTCAGTATCTGCCCCGGTCGACCCGCCGCCGCTCACGGATGCAGTCACGTGCCCGGTCATAGACCGAGTTCGGTGACCGCGTTGCCGACCAGAGGAGCGTGCTCGCGGGCATATGTTTCGACCATTGCGGGTGTGGTGTGCCCGGTCTGGCGCATGATCGCATGTGCATCGGCACCGTTGCGGAAGGCTTGCGTGACGAAGCCGGAACGGAGGGAGTGCCCACCGAGTTGGGCGACGGTGTCGGGATCGTATCCAGCTCGAGTAGCTCGTCGACGGATCGCCGCATGCACCGCAGCTCCGGACAGGGCTGAGTCGGAAAGGTTGCCGTTCTTGCGAACAGATCGAAACAGTGGCGATCGTCTGTCGGCCGTAGGTAGAGTCCCCCGGCAGACATGAGAGTCGAAGTCTGTTGCGCGAGAGAGCAGTCGGATGACGGCGACTCTGCCGCCGGTGTCGAACGCGGCGACGACCTGCAGCCAACGTACCCACGCGCAGACCGGGCAGGATTCGTGGCGGCCGGTGAACGGTAGGGCTTTGACGGCCCCGACGCCGTCCTGATCGGTCTTCGACGCCCGAATCCGTACGTGCGCGCCGTCGAGACGGTCGCGGCGGACATCGCGGCATTCGAGCGCCACGAGTTCACTGCGACGAAACGCGCCGGTGTAGCCCATCAGCAGCAGCGCAGTGTCGCGGCGCTCGAGCACCGCAGACGCCCACCCGACAGCACTGCGGCGCGCGTGGTCGACGATCGTGGTGATGTCGGAAGTCAACAGAGGTGCCCGCGGGTTGCGGGGCCGCTCCCCCGCTGACGCATAATCCCGACGAACACCTGCCAGAGTCGCTCTCACCATTTCGTGTCCGCACGGATTGTCGTAGCCGGCGCTGCGGTGGCGGTCGGTGATCGCTGCAATCCATTTGCCGAACGTCGCCGGCGCGTACGCCCGCGTGCCGTCGACGGTGAGTGTGTCGGCCGCGGCGACGAGGTATGCCGCCACCGTCGCGGGGTGCGCCGGTAGCGGGATCTGTCCGGTGGCGGTGCACCAGGTTTCGAAGCGTCGCCACGCCGAGCTGTAGGCCCGGCGGGTACCGGCGGACCGCGATGCAGCCATCGACCGCTCGATCCGAGCGGCAACCTCGGGTGTCAGGTCCGGAAACACCGCAGCGCCACCCGACACGACAGCTGGGACAGCGTTCGAGCCGGCTGTTGGCTGGCGTTCTGTCATGGGATGGACTGTATCGGGCAGCTCCGACACATTTCTGGATTCGAAACCACGCTCAGCTGGCGGTTTGCGGGTCTACGGTGCGGGAAGGAAAATTCTCGTCGGTCACCGCACAAATAACGTTGGTGACTGTGACACCGCCGCCAAAACGGGCCTTGTCGGCCATCGCCGCGTGTGCGTCGCGGACGACCCCGCTCCATCGGGCGAGAACTACGTCGGCGGATGTTGCAGCGGGATCCCGTGGTCGACGAACAGTCGCACCGTCTCATCCAGCTCCGCTGCGGTGCGGCACCCCCAGCGCAGGAAGTTGTACAACGAACTGGCGGATGCGGGATCGACGCGCGCTGCCTCGATGGCGGCCTCGGCTGCAGCGTGCGCGTCAGCCCATAAATCGCGCTCGGGTGCGGGATAGGACGAGCGCGTCGGAGGTGTCCCGGGATCGACCGGCTCATAGGGTCGTGGGCGCAGCAGAGATGCGTGCGCACCGCCGGCATTGATCTCACCGCTCTCGACCATCGCGATGCCGATCGCTGCGGCCTCGAGGACTTTCGCCTGCTCGTCCCAGTGCAGGTCCTCGAACGGAACCCACGCGGTCCGCAACGGGCGAGAACGACCGGCGGCCCTCCATATCGCAACGAGTCTCGTCGCCCACCGTCCGGTGCGAACCAGTGGCGAGGACACTTCGTCGACGACGGTGCGCAGAAGCCGGAACCACACTGCGGCATGTACCCGGCCTGAGCCGAGTTCCACCCATCCCGTCGTCAGAGCCTCGGTGCTGCGCCGATCGAGGTCCGTGACCGCTGAAGAAACCGGAACGGGCGAGACCCGTTCGTCCGAACCGAACCGGACCTGATCCCAGAAGATCGCATGACCAGGGAAAGCAGAGCAGGGTTCGAGTCGACAACGGTGGTCGAGGCAGCTGCTCAGCACCGGATATTGACGCAGCAGAGTCATGTTGATATCAGCAGTGGATTCGAGGCTGTCGACACATGCCGGGCATGCCCGACTGCGCGGAGTGCTAGCCCACGGCAACCATGCCTCGCTCGTGGGTGTGCGGCGTCGTCGATCCTCCCTCGCGAGGTCGGCCGGTAGCAGGATCGAAAATTGGTGGACGTAGGTGTCGAAGTCGCAGTCGGCGGGGTCGGTGCTGTCGAGCAGCCACGGTGTCCACCCCGCCAACGTCATCATCCGTACCCTCTCTACCGGAACTGCGCCGCGAACGGCCAGCTCGGCAAGTATCGGCTCCGGTGTGTAGCGGTCGAGATCCTCGACAGCACAATCGATATCGAGGTCTGCGAGCAGGTCAGAAGGCCTGATGTGCGGATACAGCTCGCATATCCGGGCCAACCAGGACGAGAGGGCCTCACCTGGCAGTGGCTGCGGGTGCAGCGGCCACGGGCGAACGTACGCATCATCGGGCATAGGTGCGAGCCGCGCGTTCATGCGAGGTGGCGCTCGAACTGGCGGCGGCGCTCCGTGGGGCCGACGTACGGAGTGCGCGTGAGCACCGATGAGGTGATCGCTTCCTCTCCGCTGTCGACGGCGGTCACTGCTGCGGCAGTGAGCAGCGTTGTCAGTTCACCGATGGTGCCCTCGGAGCGAGTGAGGAGGTAGTCGGTCATCTCCGGTGATGTCAGGTGCGAGGGTTTGCGGAGGGGGAAGCTCGTGGTGAAGCTGGCCAGCAGTGATCTGGCGTCGGCCGTGTTGGTCCAGACCGGCAAAGTCATGGGGTGGAATCGGTTCTCCAGCTGAGGATCGGTCCGGATGGCGAGGTAGGCGTCGCGGGTTCCGACGGCGACAAGAGGAATGCGTAGTTCGTTGCCCAGGAATCGCAGCACGTTCAAGAATTCGCGGCGGACGTTGTCGCGGCCGGCGAGAACATTGTGGAGCTCGTCGATGATCAACATCCGTACGCCGGTGGCGCGGAGCAGCATCAATGCTTGCTGTTCGAGTTCGTGGACCCGATTGCGTGGTCGGGTCGGTGTTCCCAACGCTGTGAGCAGTGCGAGGTAGAACCGGCCAGGTGACGGGTCCGGGGGCATCTGCATGCACAACACCGGTATCTGCTCGCGGTCGGACAAGCTGATCGGCGGATGAGTGCGCCGGAACTTTTCGATGATCATCGACTTGCCGTTGTTCGTCGGACCGAGCAACAGTAGGTTCGGCATACGCTGCCGGTCCGGCCACGACAGCAACGTCTCCAGATGGTCGATGACCGTACGAGCCTGCGGATACCCGATCCACCTCTCCGACCGGATCAACCGGATCCGCTCCGCATCGTCGAGTACGGTGAGCGGTCGAACCGACTCCCGCAGGTGCCCCAAACCCTCGCCGGACGACTCGGTGGGTTCGTCGCTGCTTCCCATCGATGCGGTCATCGCCTCACCATTCCTCGATGTCGCTGAAGACCGGCGTTGCGGTGCCGCCGTCCGCTCGAGGCTCCTCCGGCGGGTGAATCGCCGGGATCGGTGCAGACGCGACGCCGGTGAGATGCATACGGCGGGCACGGTTGCGCCGGGCTTTGCGGGTAGCTTTCTGCGAGCGGTCGGTGACCTCGCGCATCTGCTCGATCATCGAAAACAGTGCGCTCTCATCGACGTTCGACCGACCTTGTTCGCGGAGACGAGTGATAGCAGCTCTGTGCTCCCACAGTGTCACCGCGGGATGTGACATCGTCCGATACGGCACCTCGACATAGCCGGCACCCTCTGGTTCGAGGACCCAGATTCTGCTCAAATCGCGTGGGTCACGTCGTATCACGAACCGCCCCAAATCCTCTCGCCGCGCAACCCACGGTTTGAGCGCGTTCGAGAAGTAGTGCACGTGATCGAGAACGAAGCCCGTGCGCGTCAGACGTCGCCGGATGACGGGAAGAAAGTCCACCAGGAACGCGGTTTCGCCGAGCACCACACGAGGGGCATGACCAACTGCGGCGACCGCGCCGGCCCACACGGCGGCCGGAGTGTTCCCGATCCCTGTGTGAACGCTCGCGTGATACGAGGCTATGGCCAGGACCAGCCAGCGCTCCAACTCACGCAATGTCAACGCCGCGTGCTTGTCCGAGTCGTAACTTCCTCGGTCCGCGGGGTTCGAGAAGGTGGTCCCAGGCAGCTCGTGCACCGCCGTCATCGCCGTTCCGATGATGCGTTCGACGATCCCGCCGTAGTGCGGTCGGCCCGGAGGACGGTATTCGAGTGTGATCGCGTGCTGGGCGCATCCGCGACGCAGCGCTTCGCTTTTGAACTCGGAGGCGTTGTCGAGATACAACTGTTTCGGCTTCCCTGCCATCGGCCAGTGCACCTGCTCCGCGAACTCGCATGCCTCCAGCCATGTCTGTTTCTCGCAGCACACGCGGCCCAGGCACAACCCGACCGATATCGACGACGGCGGCTCCAGAGTGACGACGAACCCAAGTACGGAACGGCTGAAGACATCGATGGCGATCGTCAGGTAGGGGCGGCCGATCGGTTGCCGCTCGTACTCGTCAACGACCATCAGATCGACGACGGTGTGGTCGATCTGGACCTGATCGAGAATCCCCGACACCGTCGGTGGACTGTCGCCGGCGGACTGACGTGGGCGGGCGGCATCGGGTCCTCCGCGTGACCTGGCCACCGATGCCGGATGGAGCGCGGCGATACGCGCGGTGACGGTATTTCTGGCCGGCACAGGCAGACCCGCGCGGTGGCACGCCAACGCGATACGTCGATGCAGCGCAGCGACACTGAGCTTCTGACGGTGAAGAAAATATCGGGTGAGATGATCGCCGATCACGTCCTCGACCTCGGCCGTTACTCGGCTGCGGCCACGCCCACCCGACGAGACCTTCGTCAGAAGATCGGTGACTGTCCCCGTCCCGTTCCTGAGCCTGCCGACCAACGTGTAGACCTGCCGCCTGGACAATCCCAACCGCTGCGCGGCATCGTCGACCGCTTCCGAACGCACCGGATGCATCTCCAGCAAGGGAGCCAGGACAGCGAAACGGGTCTCGGCCTGGGACCACCGCTCCCCCGACGCGGTCAGCACACCGGTCTCCACGACGTCGAGCTTGTCAGGGTCCATCACAAGCCTCCCTGTCACCGAGAGCCGAACGTGCGACCGTGCACCGCACTTCTGACATCAGGATGTCAGAAGACCACTGCACTCACCCTCGAAACACCTGCAAAGAGTGCAGCCGTCTTCTGAAATTGACATCAATCTCACGCAGAAGCCCGTTTGTGATCGTCCGGTATGACGATGGTCAAAACGCACACCCAAACCCGCAGGAAGCCGATCAGGCGGTTTCCGGAGAACTCATCGGGATCGAACTACTCGGCCAGTCGAACTAGGAGAAGATGGGGCCGGCGCGACCAGAATGACACCACCGACGAAGGGCAAGATGGGCAAACTGGGTTCTTATCAGGACATCGGTGACCGCAGCCAAGCAAGCGGGCAGCGTTGAGAGTCTCATCAAGATGATCGAGAAACCGGCTGTATCGAAGGCCGCGCCTGCCATCTACGCGAAAGGCCTCGGCACGAGTGCCGCGCTCGCCAGCGCGAATGCCGTGCTCGCCAGCGCGAATGCCGTGCTCGCGGTCAGCGGTGTAGGTGCGGGCAAGAAGTACTTGGACCAGCAGAAGGCCGACCAAAAAGCTGCCGAGAAAGCAAAGACGCAGCTGGCCTCGGAGATCGCAGTGCCAGCTGGAGAGGTTGGGTCTCGCGGCCAGGGCGGGACTCTGTGCAGATTGTTGTTGTGAAAGCAGTCCAGTACCAGGGGCGCGGAGGTCGAGCGGGGGCGGCTAGTCCATAGGTTGATCCGCGGCATCCTTGTCGAGACTCCCGTCTCTCTCCCACGGCCACGTCATCAGAGCCCAGATGACGAATACGATCGTCATCCCAGAAAACAGGTACACCGGCCACGGACCCATCAGATCCAGCAGCGATGCGGTGGAAGGTTTGGCGTTGAGAAAGCCGTAGTTGGTATCGGCGACGCGATTGAAGATGAAAGTGACTATCGCCCATGTGAGCGTGACCAGCACCGCGAGGCGGTAGCTGCGCCATGTAGGTCGCATTCTCCGGCCCCACGTGAGATAGATCGCGGCCCAGACGACAAACAGGTGAATCGCCCAGAAGGCAAGAAACTCGTAACCGGGGAAGTCTGGCCCGGCCAGAGCCGGTGAAATCAACGCCTGCGTACTCAATACAAGCCCCCAGTAGTAGGTGAGGGCGAACGGCCAATGTCGGTGCGACCACAATGCGTAGATCGCGGACACTGTCGCGAGATCGGTGAGTTGTAAGGGTACGGATCCTCCTAGCGTGGGCGAGGACAGCGAGTAGAGCACCGCCGAGCCGTATATCACCGCCAGTATTCCGCCGAGGACGCGGCTGAGGTGGCGAGCTTGCACCTCGGTCTGTCTACGTCCCGCCCAGATCAGAAACACAGAACCCACGACAAACAGAGCGATGACGGCCCAATGCGATAGGCCGTACGCCGAAAACTCGGGTTGCGCAGAGTACACATCTCTCACTTCCTCGGCGCCGCCGAACGCACTGCTCCGTGACAACCTTCGCAGATGGCTGTTCCAGTTCGGAAGTGCCGTTCTCCGGTTAGTTGACGATGATCGTGTCCCCAGTGAGAGAAAGGGGGTAACTGTGTAGGGACTTCTGAGCAGGTCTTTGCACGACCGAGCCATCGACGATGGAGTATCGGCTGCCATGACATGGGCAGTTGATCGTTCCATCGCTGACCTCGGAGACTACGCATCCCTGGTGGGTACATACCGCAGAGAAGGCTTGGAACACGCCTTCCTGCGGCTGGGTTATCACGACTTGCTCGTCCGCCAGAATGACTCCGCCGCCGACAGGAACCGCTGATATCGGAACCTCGGCACTGCCCAGGGTTACGCCGGGTGCCTTGCTGTTGTTCTGGGTGCTACATCCGGCGACGGCGAGACAAGTTGTTGCGCAGGCTGTGAGGAGGACCGTTCGGCGCCCGACCTTGATGTCGGATGGATCGATCGTGCTCATGCGGGGACCACCAAACCAGTGAGAAACATCAGGAGTATTCCGACGCCGACGCCGACGAGGACCATCGGATCCAGGTCCGAGCGGCCTTGTGTGCGCAGGGACGGTGCAATTTGGATGACGACTTGAATGATTGCCCCGACGCCGACTCCGAGCAGCAACGCAGATACTTCACGGTTGTCGACGCCCGCCCCGATAACAGCACCGAGGATTGCCGGCGCACCCGCGATCAATCCCAACCCCAACAAGGTCAGCAGGGGGGTGCGTCGCCGAGCCAACGGTGCGATGATCGCGAGCCCCTCTGTTGTGTTGTGCAGGGTGAATCCGATAACGAGGAACGCGCCGAGCGCAAGCTCACCTACCGCATACGCGGATCCGATCGCGAGGCCTTCTCCGAGATTGTGCAATCCGATGCCGATGGAAATCATCAGTGCCAGTCTGAGTTCGGATGCGCCTGTCGTACCGGCTGGGCGTCTTCCGCGCAGGTATCGGTCGATGCACGTGAGCGTCAGGAAGGCGATCGCCGCGCCGAGAACGACGAGAGTGCCGCCGCCGAAGGCTCCGCTCGAGGCTGCTGCCAGTTTGAACCCCTCGCTCGTGCCGTCGAAGATCAAAAAGGCGAGCAGACCGACCGTGACGGCCAGCACGAATCTGACTGCCCTGACGCCGGCGCCCCGCATCACAGGCAGCAAGAGCATCCCGAGCAGGACCGGGATGACTCCGACGTATGTGCCCAAGAGAGCCATCAAGCCGAAGAACGCCACTCCCGGGGCGGGAGTTGCTACGGCAGCGGGAATTTCGTGTTCGATGACCAACCCTGTGGAGGTGAGCATCGAGACGAGGTACGGCTGTCCGGTGATCCACGGGTAGTCGAGGGTGATCGTCTGGGACTCGAGTCTGCCGATGGGATCTGCAGCTCCTACCAAATCGACGAATGTGTCGTTCACGGCAACTTGCGCGACGGTCACCGCGTCGGGGCCGGTGTTGCGTAGCGTCAACGTGATTCGGCCTGGTTCGAGGGCAGTTCGTTCGACGGAGATGTTCTCGATCGGTGGGCCGGTGCGTTCGGGGAGACTTTGTCCTGCGAGCATTGCCAGCGCAGTCAGGGCGATGACGATGATCGCGAGCACTGCGGCGCCTCGGAGCCAAAGGCCGGTGCGCGATGCGTCGCTTTGAGCGGACCCTGTCTGCGCGGAACCCGCAGCGCCAAGGGAATTCTCATGAGTGCTCGTCGGAGAGGGAGGATCAGGGGTGCCGGTCATTCGGTCACCTCGAAGAATCCCATCCAGCCCAGATCTGCGAATTCGGTTTTGTGGGCGTGGAACATGTACTTGCCCAGGTAGGGAAAGCGCAGTTCGCATATTCCGCGCTGACCTTGGGCCTGGATGATCGTGTCCGTGAATTCGCTGGGCTCGAGGCGTGTTCCGGTCGGGTAGTAGTCGAAGAAGTTTCCGTGTAGGTGGAAGCTGTTGATCGGGTCGTATTCGAGGATGTTGACCAGGTAGATGCGAACCAGTTCGTCTCGTTTCACCTGTACAGGTTCGTGCATGTAATGGAACGGGATGCCGTTGACGGCGTAGAGCTGGTTTCCTTGCCCGTCGAATGTGGTGTTGTAGCCGTGCATCACCATCACCATTTCGTCGGCCGCAGGGCGCCCCTGAGCTGGATCGACGATGAACGTGCCGTACATGCCGCGGGCGATGTGCTCTGCCAGTGGATTGACGTGGCAGTGATAGAGATGCAATCCGAAAGGGATGGCATCGAATTCGTAAGTGAATGATTCGCCCGGCTCGATGATTCCCCGCCCCACCCCGGGAATTCCGTCCATTTCAGCGGGATGGATTCCGTGAAAGTGCATCGTGTGTGGGTGCGCGGAGCCGTTGACGAACTTCACTCGGAGCCGGTCTCCCTCACTGCATCTCAACGCGGGACCCGGAATGCGGGAGTTGAAGGTCCACGCCGGAAAATAGACTCCTGGTGCTACCTCGATCTCTTCGTCGGCTGCGAAGATCTCCCACTCGCGTAGCGTTCGACCGTCAGGCAATTCGGAGGTCGTCCCGTAGTCGAAGTCCCGCAGCAGTGCCGTGGGATGAAACCCGTTGGCAGTGTGGTTCACCTGCTGACCGGCCCGAAAGGTCGCGCCGCTCGTGCCGCCGTGACGGACTCCGCCGTCTCCGTCAGGTGCGGCGGTACTCGGGTTGGTGTTTCCGGGATGCTCGGTAGGCGATGCGCCCGCAACTCTTCCTGCGTTCATCATGAGTCCGGCTGATCCGGCGAGCGCCCCACCGATCAACAATTGTCGCCGCGACGGTGCGCTCATGGCCACCCGACCGAAGCATCGACATTCCTGACAGTCACGAGAGTCACACCTCAAAGTTTGTCATGCCAAACTTTATTTTCATAGACACCAAACTATCCGAACGCATTCGACCGAAAACAGGCGGACCACGCGAATTTTCGACGAGTGGGGGCGTCGTGGTTTCGCCACCTCGAACCGCAGAAGTTCGCAGAGATGGACTGCTTCCCTGCTGACAGCGCTCCGCCTCCCTCCTCGCTCCGAGTCAGGTCACACGGATTGCGGACGCTGAATCTCACGTTCGGACCCGCGCGAGGATTCGACCAGCAGCGACACGACGACCAGGATGAATCCACAGGTGAGGTAGGTATCGGCAAGATTGAAGGTGGGCCACCAGCCGGTGTGGAAGTAGTCGGTGACCTTCCCGTCGAGGGCTCGGTCGACCACGTTGGAGGCAGCTCCGGCGACAATCAGAGCGAAACCGATCACAGCCACCCCACGACTTTGCGGGACACTCCGCCAGGCGTATACGGCGATTCCCATGGTGGCGAGGCCGGTAAAGGCGATGATGACGGCACTCGGCAGCTGATTACCCAGACTGAAGGCGACACCACTGTTGTATGCCAGCCTCAAACTGACGACGCCCAGATCCATCTCGTTGACCCCGGACAGGTGCTTCCGCGCAACGGGCTCAATCGTCAGGGCGACGACGACCGAAACGAGTACCGTCGTAGCGAAGAGAATTCGTTTCTTGTGATGGGCGGATTTGTCGTTCGTGGTCACCTCGTTGGTACTCACCACGGAAGCTCCTGGCAACGCCCGTCACCCGCGGCGGGTTCTACCTGCAGGGTCGCGTGAACGAGATTGAACTGGGTGGCCAACAGATCCTGGGCAGCAGCGAGAACCTTGGTCGGATCGGACTCCTCGTCGATCGTCAGATGCGCCGACGCAACTTCCATGCCCGATGTGAGCGTCCAGATGTGAAGGTCGTGGGCGTCCTTGACCCCGGGGATCCCCTGCAAGGCTTGCGTCACCTCGGTGATGCTCACGCCGGCGGGGGCGTGCTGGAGCAGGATCCGCAGGGCATGGCGGCCGAGATTGTAGGCACGCGGTAGGACGAACAAGCCGATCGCAACACCGATCACCGGATCCGCGTACCGCCATCCGAAGATCAGTGTGACCAATCCGCTGATCAGGACTCCAACGGACCCGAGCATGTCAGCCATGACCTCGAGATAGGCGCCCCGGACGTTGATGCTTTCCTTCGCCCCGCTGCGAAGCAGCAAGAATGCCGCGATGTTCATCACGAGGCCGACGACAGCGACGATGCTCACCGGGAGTCCAGGGACCTCAGGCGGATCGGAAAGTCGACCGAGAGCTTCGTAGAGAACCCATCCGGCGACACCGAACAGGAGTAGGGCATTGAACAAGGCAGCGAACACCTCCGCCCGGTACATACCGAACGTGCGATCCGGGCGCGATCGCGCTCTTTGCGCAAGCAAGATAGCGGTCAATGCCATGAGGATGCCGAACACATCGGTGAAGACGTGTGCGGAGTCGGAGAGCAGGGCGAGCGATGACGTGGACAACCCCACGATGACTTGCGTGACGAACGTGACCAGACCGAGCCCGACGGCTATCCATAATTTGCGGACATGTTTACCCGATGCACTCGCAGCTTGTTCCGCAACGCCGTGCCCATGGCCGTGACCCATCTCGATATGCCCTTCTCGCCTATGACTGGAGCGTCGTATTCTCATATGCGCATATTTGCCAACGAGAGAGTTTCAGTAAACCCTGGCTGAAGCACCCATGCAACTATCCGTCATAGTATTTTGGTCCGGAGCACCGATCGCGCGGGCGAGATCCACAATGCTGAGAGGTCCACCCGCAAATGATCGAAACCGAACCGTCCGGCGCCGATACCCTCGTCGTCGGACGACCCATACGGAAAGTATTGGGATGGGGTGTCATAGCTGCAATCACTGCGGCGGCATTGGCGCGCGCATCAACTTCCGAGGCGCTGCGATTGCTCGGACTTCCAGATCCGGGGCCCTTGACGATTTACGGACTCCCGGCGGTGATGGCGTTCGGCGAGGTTGCCGCCGTGATGACCGTAGGCAGTCTACTTTTGGCTGCCGTTCTCGTTCCGCCTCAAGCCTCAGGTGTACTCGATGTCGACGGATATCTGGCGCTACGAACCGCAAGCGTCGCCGCCGCTATCTGGGCGGTATGCGCGGCGCTGCTCGTTCCACTCACCCTCTCGGACAGTTCAGGCCAACCTCTCTCCGTCGTGTTCGCCGATCCAGGGCTGTTCGCTCGCGCGATTTCGGACATCGATGTCACAACTGCATGGGCATGGACCGCAGGGCTCGCACTCGTGCTCGCGATTGCGTGTCGTCTGACCCTGCGATATTCGTGGACACCGTTACTTCTCGCATTCGCTTTGTTCAGCCTGCTCCCCAGGGCATTGTCGGGTCACTCCTCTTCGGGTGGATCCCACGACATCGCCACGAACAGTTTGGTTCTGCATATCCTCGCGGCGTCGATTTGGATGGGAGGAATAGCGGCTCTCGTGTTGCATGCCCGCAGAAAGGGGAGCTATCTCGACTTCGCCGCGCGCCGCTTCTCGGCCGTGGCACTCATGGCGTTCGTCGTCATAGCGATCAGCGGTGTGGTCAACGCTGCCGTGCGGGTGCCGCTCACCGCGGTGTGGAGTAGCACCTACGGTGTCTTGATTCTTGCCAAAGTCGCCGCCTTGGTCCTCACCGGACTGGCAGGTTGGCGCCAACGGAAAATCGCGATCGCCGAACTGACGAAGGATCCTAGCGACGGTCGCACCTTCATTCGTCTGGCAGTGGTGGAGTCGGTGGTTCTCGCAGTAACCGTCGGTATCGCCGTCGCCCTGGGCCGCACGCCGCCCCCGGCGCCCACGGAGCGACAGGATCCGAGCAGAGTCGAGGAGGTGCTCGGGTATGCGCTCGATGGCGTACCGACTGCGGGCCGCTTGCTCGTCGACTGGCGATTCGATCTCATTTTCGGAACTCTCGCCGTGGTGTTGGCTGCGTGCTACGTCGTCGGCGTTTTTCGCCTCCGACAGCAGGGCGTGCAGTGGTCGACGTTCCGATCGGTCAGCTGGGCTCTGGGGTGCCTGGTGTTGCTTGTCGCAACATCATCGGGAGTGGGTAGGTATGCACCTGCAGTGATGAGTATGCATATGGCGGCAACGTCCGCCGTGGCGGTCCTTGCTCCACTCTGTCTGGTCCTGGGCGCCCCGTTCACGCTGTTCAGGCTCTCCGTTCGGCGATCGTCCGGAGATGCGCCGGGGCTGAGGGAATGGGCGCAAAGCGTGTACAGAGGCTCCTGGTTCCGATTCATGTCCCAGCCCTATGTGATCGCTGTGATTTTCGCCGGAGCCCTGCCTCTCCTTTACCTGGGGGGGATGTACAGCGCTGTCGCCGGCTCGCACGTCCCCCATCTGGTGATCAACGGAACCCTGCTGATCTGCGGTTTCATGTTCTTCTGGGTCATGGTCGGCGTCGATCCCTTGCCGAGGCGAGCGAGCGCCGCGATCAGGACGACCCTGCTCCTGGCGGCGTTCTTGGCCTACGGGGGCCTCGCAGCAGCACTGATCGCCACTGACACGGTGATTGCCGATCAGTACTTCGCGTCGTTGCAGCGCGGCTGGCTCGACGACTTCTCGCGAGATCAACGGTTCGGTGCCGGACTGATAATCGCGATCGGAGCAGTGCCCCTGGCAATCGCGACAGGGTTTCTCCTCACCGCGTGCTGCTCGCCGAGATGCCACCGCGCGGCACATGAGTAGGAGAAGGTGCATTCGCAGCGGGGCGGTCTGTCGAGATTTTGAATTTTGTCAACGCTCGCCCAAAAACTATGCGAAATAGTAGTACGCTGTCTGGGACCGTCACCATTCTGTGACCTTCCGCGACGCAAGGAATGCGATCTTGGCCCGACACCGCAAGCCCGACACCGACGATCTCGACTGCCCACTTCGGGAAAGTTATCTTTTCGGCACGCCACACAGCGATCGAGACCTGCCAGTCGACACGATGTATATCTCCACCGCATCTGCAGTCGACCGGGAATCCGTCGCTGGAAGCGTTCAGGCGCGACGCGGCGGCGCTCATCGCCGACAGTCCCGCAGTCGTCCTGGTGGACGGGCTTTGGTTCTCTCTGTCGCCACCGGCGCTTTGCTTGCCGCCGGCACATCCGCCTCACATGCATCGACGGGGAGCGTCAGTGCTCCCGTCGAGCTCGACCAACAACCGCTGGCACCTCTCGACCAGGCACTGGCATCGGCTCCGGAAATTCTCCAGGTTCCCAAACTGGCCGACCTGGGGAGGCTGGCCGAACAGTTGGCTCGAGGCACCGAACGCGACACCGATCGCGCGTCGAGAGAGGCAGCTGCACGCCAACCGCTGACGATGGCTCCTGTCAGCGGAACATTGACGTCGAACTACGGGCCGCGTTGGGGGTCGACTCATTACGGGTTGGACATTGCCAATGAGATTGGTACACCTATCGTGTCCGTGACCGACGGTACGGTACTCGAGTCCGGACCTGCGTCGGGTTTCGGACTGTGGGTCCGTATCCTGCAGGATGACGGGACAATCGGGGTCTTCGGACACATCAACGAGACTCTGGTAACCGCGGGTCAAAAGGTGCGTGCCGGAGAATTGATTGCGACGGTAGGAAACAGAGGACAATCAACAGGGCCACATCTGCATTACGAGGTGTGGCAGGCAGACGGCCAGAAGGTCGATCCCATGGCATGGTTGGACGCGCGTGGGGTACAGATCCAGCCTCCGGCCATCAGTGACTGACGCAATCGACGATTTTCGAAGGGGGAAGGAAGATGAAGAGGCTCGGCGGGCTCGAATCCGAAGTGATGGATCTCCTGTGGGATGCAGAAGAGCCGCAGTCTGTGCGGGATCTGGTCGACCGCTTCGAGGGCGGCGCCCCGAAGGCATACACCACGATCTTGACCGTCGTGACGCACCTTCACGAAAAAGGGTGGGTACAGAGGGAAAAACGAAGCCGCGCGTACATCTATTCGCCATCGCGTAGCCGCGATGAAGCGACCTCACTGGCCATGCGTGAATTACTCGACAACAGCAATGACTCTGTTTCAGCGCTTCTGCACTTCGCGCAAAACGTCTCGGATGACGAATACGAGGCACTGCGGCGAGCACTGGATCACGGCAAGGTTCGGTAGATGACTCTCGCCGCAGTCCTCTTTCTCGGGGCCGTGCTCATCGGAGCGTTCATGCCCAAGGTTTTGCGGCGTTTCGAATCGACCACTCTGGCTCCTGCAGCGATTCTCGCGGCATGGATCGGCAGTATCGTGGGTCTGGGATTCCTTGCCGTATCGGCAGTAGTGATCCTTCTGTGGCCGAGCCATGCACCAGCGGAAGGACTCTCCGAGGCCCTTGTGCGATGCTTCACTGCCTTCCAGCACGCGATGGCTCCCTGGATCGGGGAAGCGCTCGCTGTCGGCGGAGTTGCGGTTACCGCGCTCATCGCCGCTCGGAGCCTGTTCTTGGCTCATCAGCAACATAAGGGCCGAGCGAAGGTCCGCGACTACCACCGTGATGTCGTATCGATCATCGCCCGCGCAGATCCGGCATCGGATGATGTTCTCTGGCTTGATCATCCGATGCCGATGGCCTACAGCGTCGCTGGACGGCCGGGATTCGTCGTAGCGACCAAAGGTCTCTCCGATTGCTTGACCGCCTCCGAGCGCGAAGCGGTGATCGCGCACGAGCGGGCACACTTGCGAGGGCAGCATCACCGGATCATCAATGTGTGCGAAGTCTTCGCGAAGGCGCTGCCGGTGATCCCGCTGTTCAAAGCGGCTCCCGCTGCGGTGCGGCGGCTGGTCGAGCTCGCTGCCGATGATCGGGCCGCACAGGCCACCAGCCCCGATGCCGTCAGGTCGGCGTTGCGCGTGGTGGCGACGTCGCCGCTACCTCAGCCGGTGTGGACTCTCGGGCTCGGTGACGACGAGATCTCGGTGCGCTTGGTCAGGCTGCAGGCCGATTCCCGGATTCGCGGCACCAAACTGGTCTGCATCTCTGCTGCGATGCTCCCGATGATCGTTCCCGTCATCGCCGCGTTGACCACCATGGTCGTCTTCTCTGCGTCCGCTCATGCCCTCGTGACCTGACGGCAGTCGGAAAGGGTGGCCGAGGCGCCACCCGGACCCAAAAACTATGCAACGTAGTATTTGGGTTATGCTTCTGTCGCACACTCTATTTGCGTCTCGACAGGAAGCGGGCTGACTATGACCGCAATTGCATCACCCCCGATCCCCGCCCGGCCGTACCCCGCGCGACGGGCGCCGAAGGGATCGGTGCTGCGGAACCTTGTGACGACGACCGATCACAAGACGCTCGGCTTGATGTATTTGGTGACTTCGTTCGCGTTCTTCCTCATCGGCGGGCTCATGGCGCTGATCATGCGCAGCGAACTGGCGATTCCGGGCATGCAATTCCTGTCGAACGAGCAGTACAACCAACTCTTCACCATGCACGGCACGATCATGCTGCTGCTGTACGCGACGCCGGTGGTGTTCGGATTCGCCAATTTCGTTCTCCCCCTGCAGATCGGTGCGCCGGATGTCGCCTTCCCGCGACTGAACGCGTTCAGCTACTGGCTCTACCTTTTCGGTGCTCTCATCGCTACGGGCGGGTTCGTCACTCCCGGAGGTGCCGCAGATTTCGGCTGGACGGCCTACACGCCTCTGAGTTCGGCAGTCAGCTCACCTGGGGTCGGTGCGGATCTGTGGATTGTGGGGCTTCTCGTCTCCGGTCTCGGCACGATTCTCGGCGCGGTCAACATGATCACCACCATTGTCTGCTTACGCGCTCCCGGTATGACGATGTTCCGCATGCCGATCTTCACGTGGAACATCTTCATCACCTCTGTCTTGATTCTGTTGGCCTTCCCGCTGTTGACCGCCGCACTCTTCGCACTGCTTTACGACCGTCGCCTCGGTGGCAACATCTTCGACCCCGCGAATGGCGGAGTCCTGCTGTGGCAGCACCTGTTCTGGTTCTTCGGCCACCCCGAGGTCTACATCATCGCGCTGCCCTTCTTCGGTATCGTCTCGGAGATATTTCCGGTCTTCAGCCGCAAACCGATCTTCGGCTACAGCGGCCTGGTCTACGCGACGCTCGGTATCGCGGCGCTGTCGATCGCAGTGTGGGCGCATCACATGTACGCGACGGGCGCGGTTCTCCTGCCGTACTTCTCGTTCATGACGTTCCTGATCGCCGTGCCGACGGGTGTGAAGATCTTCAACTGGATCGGCACGATGTGGAAGGGACACCTGACGTTCGAGTCACCGATGCTGTTCTCTCTCGGATTCTTGATCACCTTCCTCTTCGGTGGTCTGTCCGGTGTGCTGCTGGCGAGCCCTCCGCTGGATTTTCAGGTCACGGATACTTACTTCGTGGTCGCCCACTTCCACTACGTGGTTTTCGGTACGGTCGTGTTCGCGACGTACGCCGGTATCTACTTCTGGTTCCCGAAGATGACCGGTCGCATGATGGACGAGCGCCTTGGCAAGTGGCACTTCTGGACCACGTTCGTCGGCTTTCACATGACGTTCCTCGTTCAGCACTGGCTCGGTGCCGAGGGTATGCCGCGTCGTTACGCCGACTACCTACCCGCGGACGGGTTCACCACACTCAATACAGTCTCGACCATCGGTTCCTTCATTCTCGGAGCCTCCACTCTCCCGTTCATCTGGAACGTCTTCAAGAGCTACCGATTCGGCGAAGTGGTCACTGTCGACGATCCGTGGGGCTACGGAAACTCGCTGGAGTGGGCAACGACCTGCCCGCCGCCGCGTCACAACTTCACCGAGTTGCCGCGCATCCGCAGCGAGCGTCCGGCCTTCGAGTTGCACTACCCGCACATGGTTGCTCGGATGCGGGCAGAAGCACACGTCGGGGCCGGGCATCGATCGGAGTCGAGTTCACCGGGATCGGAAAAGTCGCTGACTGCATCCACGTCCGACAGTGACTAAGAGAAAGGAATTTGGTTCCGTTCGAGGACCTAGAACAAGACGATGTCAGCACGAACAATGCCCGTGGTCAGTGTCCCGGCAACAGATACCGCCGCCGCACTTCTCGCCGATTGGTTGATTCGAGATGCACTGCCGACTGCTCTCGACGGCGGAGCGGCGCACCATGCAAGCGGCTGGTTGCGGACTTTGCCCCCGATATCTCATCGCCACATCCGACATCCCCGAAAGCTGCGGGTTCACGCCCGTCGAGTAAGTGAAACGATCGCTGCAATCGAACATCAACTCCGGACCGAAGCAATTTTCGTGGACTCAGCGCACGCTTTCTCTAGACCCATCACGGCCCTTCCTGATCCCGTGTTGAACGCCGCAGCCAGTATCGGAGGCACAATGATGGATATCGGGAGTTCCGCGGCGGCATTGGCGAATCGCGCGCTCCTTCTCGTTCCCGTGACCATCGAGTCGGCAGAAGCGGCGATATCAACTCAAACGAGGGTAACCGATTCCTATTGCGCCCTGCTTACGCGGCTGTGGCACAGCGATTTTCACGCAAGTATCGTCATTCCTCCGCAGGTCGAGCACTGAGCCCATCTTGCTTCGGTGTGTTGCTATGAGGGGCACCGAAGCAAGATGGGCTCATCGGCGTCTGTTCTTGCCCGAGCGGATTCGCAACCGAAACGCAAACGGTCGGCACGACAGGGCGGCTACTGCTGCTTCGGCGGGATCGTTCTCTTGGCCGCAAGCGCGGCCCTCTGGATCTGACTGGTCAGCTTTCCACCCGTCCTGGCTTCGGCAGAAGCGGCGGTTTTGTCGATCGCGCCTTCGATCTTGTCGGCGTTCTTCGAAGCAGCCTCCTTGCCCTTGTTGACCAGAGTCTTCACTGCACCCATGAGTTTCATATTCGTTTCCTACGCCTAGCCGCCATCGCATCTGCTCGGGACAACCACGGAACTAAAAACTAAGCTCCATAGTAGTTGAAGATTGGTTCGTTCTGCGAAGCAGGCAACTGCCGGGGAGGCGGGCTGGCATCGGCAAGCTTTCCTCGTGCTCTCAGGCCAACGTCGACCAGTAGTCCCAGAACGCGCTGACGATCAGGCTCGCGACGGACAGGATCCAGATGGTCGGTATGAGTGAGTGATTTCCGGCGCCGAGGGCAACGATGTTCTTGACGGTTCGTGAAGAGGCCGACAGGCTACGAGCGCCCAGATGCAAAGTGGCGTACCAGAGGGCTGTCATCGTCACCACCCACACCACCATGCAGTACGGGCACAACGCCTGGATTCTGTACAGGCTTTGGAAAATCAGCCAGTGAACCAGCACTGCGCCTGCGAACAATCCGATGACGAGACAGCGCCAATACCATCGAGGCAGTGCCTTTGCCTCGATGAGTGTCACGATTCCCGTGGTCAGCAGGACAGTGAATGCGACCACGCCGAGGATCGAATTCGGAAAACCGAAGAGCGACGCCTGCGGAGAACTCATCACCGATCCACAGCTGAGGACAGGGTTGATGCTGCAGGACGGGCGATACGAGGGATCTGCGAGAAGCTGAAACTTCTCGATGGTCAGTATCAGAGACGCAGCCAGGCCGAGAGCGCCGCCACCTGCGAGAATCCATCCGACGACATAGGGGGAACACACTTTCGGAGACGATCCGACAGTCGGAGGTGTACCGGTATCGACGTGGGCACCGCGCGCTCCCGTTGATGTCATTGGGCCAGCGCAGCGTCGATACGAGCGGTGAGATCGTCATATGTCGGCATTGATGGCAACTGGACGCCGTTGAGGAACAGCGTCGGGGTGCCTTGTACTCCCAGGTCGATACCTTCGTTGAAGTCCCCTTTGACACGCTCTGCGACTGCGGGATCATTCATATCTGCCTCGAAGGAGGCCATGTCGAGTCCCAGATCCTGGGCGAACGTACGAAAGAGGGCTTCTTGAGACTCCGACGACTCGCCCCACTGGGTCTGCGTGTCGTACATCCGCTGGTACATCTCCACGAACTTCCCTTGCCGAGACGATGCTTCGACGACTCGCGCAGCGAGTCCACTGTTCGTGTGGCTGGGAATGGGAAAGTACCGTACACCGAAGGTAATGCGGTCAGCGTACTCAGCACGTATCCGCTCCATCGTCGGATACATCGCCAGACATGCCTCGCACTCGAAGTCGAGGAACTCGACCAGCACCACGTCGTTGTCCGGCGCAGTGGACAGCAGATGTGTGTCGTCGCGGAGAACCGATGCCTCCGAGACGCCGGCGCTGGTGCCCTCCGTCCCTCTGCGGTTACCGAGCAACAGCGCGCCGAGGACGACAGCGAAGACAGCTACCAGGGCTATCGAGAATTTCGCATTGGTGGTCAACTTCATGGATCCGCCTACCTGGTAGGTGCTTGTCGATGTGCGCAGCCTTCCGACCGCCACACACCCTGACTACTATGCAACATAGTAGTCGGAGGTATTGTCTCAACGAGGTGCCGGTGCGCATCGATCGCCGTACTCCGCCACTCGATGGTGTGAGCCGAGTAGGAGGAACAGATTTTGAGGCGTGCAATGGTTGTGCTGCTGGTGGCTGCGGGGTGTGCGCTCATCGGCGCAGGCACCGCGCAAGCCCACAGTGCACTGGTCGGATCGACTCCGTCCGCCGACGCGGTTCTCGACACTGCGCCGAGTTCGGTGGAATTGGTTTTCAACCAGGAAATTCAGACGAGTTTCGCGAACGTGACCGTCAGTGCGGCCGACGGGATGCAGGTCGGAGCCGGGGAGCCGTCGGTACAGGGAGAGCGAGTTTCTCTCGCGACGACCGGTCAGATACCTTCCGGTACCTACACCGTTGGATATCGGGTGATCTCCGAGGACGGACACCCGATCACGGGGTCGTACTCCTTCACCTTGAACGCGGCGACGAACAATGCAGCGCCGTCTCCTGCAGGTGCAACGCCTCCGGTAACTATTGCGCCCTCGGCGGCAACCGGCGATGCCGACTCCGACGACGGATCTCCACTGTTGTTGCCGATTCTCGGTGGCGCAGTGGCAATTCTGTTCGTAATCGGGATGATCATCGTCCTGCGCGGAGACAAGCGTTCGAAGCGCTGAGCTTCGCGCCACGGTAGAGCGGGGAGGGACAACGTAGGCGATGGACTGGATACGTTTGCCCGAGGCAGCGCCTTCGTTCGGAGCTCTGGTGGGATGGGCTCCGCAGCCACTGCCCGTTCTACCGCTGATCGGAGTCCTACTGGCAGCGTGGTACTGCTGGGGTGTTTGTCGGGTGAAGTCTTCCGGTCGGGTGTGGCCGTGGACGAGGACCGCCAGCTTTCTCTTCGGCTGTGTGTTGCTGATCCTGGTGACGGGCCTCGCCATCGAGGGCTACGGGTACGAACTGTTCAGTATCTGGATGTTCCAGCATTTGACCTTGTCGATGGCGATTCCGCCACTGCTGGTTCTCGGCAGTCCGGGTCTGCTGCTGCTGCGGTCCACGCCTCATGCAGGTTGGGGAATTCCGATCCTCACGCTTGCATTGACGGCGCTCAGAAGCCGAACCGCGAAGATTCTGCTGCACCCCGGTGTCACGATTCCGCTGTTCTTGTTCAGCTACTACGGCATCTATCTCTCTCCGATGTTCGACCTGGTGGCATCGTCCTGGGCCGGCCACACAGGCCTGGAGGTCTTCTTCCTGGCCACTGGAGTGTTGTTCATCGTTCCGGTTCTCTCATCTGGTCCGTTGCCCGTCAAGCAAAGCAACCTGGGGCGATGTTTCGACCTTTTCGTCGAAATGCCTCTCCACGTTTTCATCGGCGTGATCCTGATGATGGCGACCTCACCGCTTCTGAGTACCTTCAGCAATCCGCCGACGTCTTGGAACGTGGATCTGATGGCTGATCAACAAATGGCGGGGGCCTTGGCGTGGTCGTACGGAGAACCGGTCGCGTTGATCATCATGGTGGTTTTCGCGATGAGGTGGAACCGCGACGAGTCCCGCACCAACGCCGTCGTCGACAAAAAGGCCGCCAGGGACGGTGACGTCGACCTCGATGCCTACAACGAATTCCTCAAAACTCTTCCACGTCGGTGAATATCGCAGAAGCCGGTACGACGGTTCGGCGGATGCGAAGGTGCCGGAGGAGAGTGTCAGTTCATCGGGATCGGTTGGGCGCCTCGCATTGCGAGCAGTTCTCGCAATGCGGTCGATTCGGCTTGCTGTGTGGCGGCGATCTGTCGAGCAAGATTTGTCACGACGGGGAGATCGGCATTGTCGGCGGCGTATTGGGCCATCGGAATTCCCCCTTGATGGTGGCGCAACAGCAATTGCAGATAGCGAATTTCGAATGCCGGCCCTGTCAGCGCGCGTAGTTCCGCGAGTTCGGCAGGAGAAGCCATGCCGGGCATCACAGCTGACGAATTTGTGCCGGAATCATTTTGTCCGGTGCTCATGCCGGGCATCGAGTGATCCATCGCCGAGGTAGTCGAGGGCATCCACTCCATGTATTCGCCCGTGCCCCGGGCCGGTCGATCCCAGAGGGACAGCCACCCCTGCATCATTCCTATCTGACTTTGCTGAGTAGTGACGACGTCGTAGGCGAGCGTACGGATAGCAGGGTCGGCTGTGTTCGTCAGTGCGAGGGATGACATCTCGACCGCTTGCCCGTGGTGAACGGACATGTCCTGCGCGAAGCCGACCTCTACTGCGCCGACGGCTGGGGCGCTCTCCGAGGTGTTTTCGATTCGTCCCTTTGCCCACAGTCCGATGACGATTCCGACCAACAGGGCGATGACAACACCGAGAACCAACGCTGTGGGCCTCGTGTCACGGCGTTTGCCCGATGAATCGGACATCGACTCGGACTCAATGGGTACCGGAGCGTGTTCAACCATTGCTGCGTTCTCCCGTGATCGCGGGCATCGGTGTGGCCGTTGCCCCGGGGAGACCAGTTGCTGACTGCTCCGATGCTGCGGGAATCGCATCAGGGCCTGGCGGAGATGCGTCGAAGGGGGAAGGAGCCTTCGGGTCGAATCCGCCGGGGACGGTTGCACAGCTGGCCCCGACCTCTGGATGGGTGTTCGGGTTCTGTTTGAGGGAAGTGACGAACTTTGCGATACGGGGGTCGTCGACGCTGTCGACTTTGAGTTGGTGCCCCCACGATTGAATAGAAACAGGTGAATCGATGCCGGGGAACGGTGACATCAGAGAATACGGTTCACCATCTACTTGGGAGGCAAGGGCATCGACGTCGGACGAGTTCAAGGAGTCAGGATCGTAGGACACCCAAACCGCGCCGTGCTCGAGTGAATGCACCGCATTCTCTGTGCGAATCGGCTCCGGGTAGACGATGCCTGTGCACGTTGCCCAGTACTGATCATGCGCTCCGCCCAAAGGCGGAGTTTGATCGTATGCCACACGCTGAGGCGCTTGGATATGATTGGCGGCAGCATATTCGATTTCGGTCACCCCCTCGATCGACTTCGACGGGTCCGGGTTGTCCGCGCTCGGAGCGTATTTTTGCGCTTCGGTTCTCTCGATGGCTTTGGGCACCATGTTGTAGGCGATGACCGAGACCAGGCCGGCGATAATCAGGACTGCTATCGATATCGACCACGGAAAACTTCGGCCACCAGGCACCCCACCGCCGCGGGGGAGAGGTGTGTTCTTCTTGCGGTTCTTCGACATTGGCGGACTCGTTCCCTAGTGCGTTGGCACCGACACTGAATTACTATCAATCATAGTAATTCATGGTTTTGTTCCTTCTGCCGAGACAGAAGCGGTACGCGCCCCCGAAGAGAGGTGCGGTGGCGAGGGAAAGGACGATCACTGCCAGGGCGATCTCGGGAACCGCGCCCAGACGTGTTGCCGGTGTGAGATCGGAACGCAGGGCGACCTCGTCGGTCAGTGCCTGTGCTGTGAAGATCTCGCTCTGTTGGCGTACTTCCCCCGTCGGCGTGATGATCGCACTGACACCGCTGGTCGCGGCGATCAACACACTGCGGCCGTGTTCGACCGCCCGCACCCGCGACATGGCCAACTGCTGAAAGGTCATCTCGGTCCGGCCGAAGGTCGCATTGTTGGTGGGAACCGCGATGACGGTGGCTCCCGCCTGGACCGACTCGGTCACCAGATCGTCGAAGGCCACCTCGTAACACGTGGCAACAGCTACCTGAACTCCGTTGAGGCCGACGACACCGTTCCCATTCCCGGCAACGAAATTGCCCGCAGAATCGGCATATGACGACACCGCACTAACGATCGATCGGAGCGGCAGGTACTCCCCGAAGGGCACAAGCTGCCGCTTGATGTGTTGCTGCCCAGGGCCATCCGTGGGATCCCACACCATGACACTGTTGACCGAAGTACCCGCCTCACCTACGAGAACCGTACCGACCAGGATCGGGGCCCCGATCGAACGGGCTGCTCGGTCCAGTCGATCCGCAGCATCCCGATTCACCAAAGGATCTATATCCGAAGCATTTTCGGGCCAGATCACCAGTCGGGGCCGGGCTACGCGGCCGGTCACGACATCAGCTGCGAGCTGCTCGGTGCGGGCAACATGATTGTCGAGCACCGCTCGGCGTTGGGCGTTGAAATCGAGGCCGAGTCGCGGCACGTTGCCCTGAACGACGGTCGCAGTGACGACCTCGTCAGGGGCGGCACCTGGAGAACCGGTCACCAATGCACTCACAAAGATGAGGACGATGCAAGCGCCACCTTTCGCCAATGCTTGCCATCGAACAGTCAAGGGCCCGGCCAGTGACCAGGCGATGAGTGTTCCGATCAGTGCAGTCACGAAGGAAAGACCTGGCGCCCCCGCGATCGAAGCCAACGGCAGCAGCGGACTGTCAGCCTGCCCGAAGGCCAAACGCCCCCACGGGAAACCGCCGAACGGAACTCGGCTACGAAGTGCTTCTGCGGTGACCCATGCACCCGCAATCCACACCGGGGAAAGCGGAGCGCGACCGACGGCCACCGCCAGTACGCCGAACACGCCGAACGCGAGCGCTTCAATCGCCGCCAACGCCAACCAAGGCGTTGCACCTACGTACGCTCCGACCCACGGCAGCAAGGGAACGAAGAATCCCAGTCCCGCGGCATAGCCGAATCCGAAACCCGCACGGAGACTGCGCCCCTGGAGAACGGCGGTCAGCAGGGCGATGGCTACAGGGGCGAGAAACCACAGCGTGCGCGGCGGAAAGCTGAGAAACAGCAGCCACCCAGCGCCCACCGAAAGCGCGAGAGGCAAAGCGATCCCACCGCGGTGCCGTTTGGGGCGACCACTCTTCAGACATGCATCTAGTTCACCGTCGGCAGTGATTGCACGGTCGACCGAAAGGACCCTCACAGGCCCGCTCTCGTAGAAGGAGAACTGTGCTGGTCCGCCAACAATTTCTCACAGAGATCGTCGAATTCGCCGCCCCATCCGGCGTGGTCGGTCCGCGCCAGTCCACCGAGTTCGAGATCGACCTGCTCCGGTCCCGTCCCCGGGCGTAGGCGGATCCACACCCGCCGCCTCCTGATCACGAGCGAGATCAACAGTCCGAGCATCATCGTGATCGCAAAGACGAGAACCCACTGTTGCACAGGGTCGTACGACACCTGCAGATTGGCGAATTCCTTGGCCCCGTCGAACCGAACCTGTGTTCCATCGGTGAGAGTCCGCGTCTCTCCCGGGCGAAGGTTCACACGATCTTGTTTGACCAGCCTTCCTTGGTTGATCATTTCCTTGTTCAACGTGAAGATCGATTGCGGGATGCCGGTATCCAGACCCGTATCGCCCTTGTAGATGTCGATCGCGACCGCAGGGTCACGCGCGTCGGGAAACGACGAAGTCAGGAGCGTCCCGCTGAAGGCCGCGGTCGGTGCGAAGAGTCCCTCGATGGCGATCTGATTCTTCCGGCGCTCGTTCGGATCAGGGAACGAACCGCCGGGTGGATCGAACCGCAACGCCCCACTGCTCAGGAACGTCACCGCGTCGTCCGGTTGAAACTGCATTGTCTCGGTACGGGATTGTCCATCGGGGAATGTGACCGTGAACTGCGGCGCGTACCCGTGGCCGGTCAGATAGACGCGGGCGCCATCGGTACGCAACGGTTCGTTGACCCGAAGGCGATAGTCCTTCCATGTATTGGTCGCGATGTCCTGCCCGCTCTGGTACGAGATGTTCGAGGTGAACATTTCGGCCTGACCGGTATCGAGATAGTCCGCGGAGAAGTCGTTGACCTTGATGCAGAACGGTGCGAGACCCGTTCCATCAGTTGCACTTCCAGCCCGAAACGAGTCGTACACGGCGGGTGACGTGTTGCAGAATCCAGGGCCGCCGTCGGCAATGACGATGACCGAACCCTCATACCCGACCAGCTTGCCAATGGCGACGGTGACGAGCAATCCGATCAGCGAGAAGTGGAACACCAGATTCCCTGCTTCTCGCAGATACCCCTTTTCCGCGGAAACCGTTACCTCGGAATCTTTTTCGGGCCTGATCGCTACCCGCCAGCCCTTGAGCGACTGCCGCACTCTGGTGAAGGCCTCGTCATGCGAGATATCTAGAACGCCGCGAAAATGGTGAGGCAACCTGGACAGATTCCGAGGCGCTCGCACAGGTTGGCTCCGAAGCGCGCCGAGATGCGCCTGTAAGCGTGGAATCAGACAGCCGATGAGAGAGAGAAACAGCAGGACATAGATCGCAGTGAACCAGAAGCTGGAAAAGACGTCGAACAACTCCAGCTTGTCGAACAACGGGCCAAGGGTTGGTTGGGCCGCGATGTACTGGGACACTTTTTGTACGTTGAGATTTCGCTGAGGCAACATAGCTCCGGGAAGTGCTGCGAGCGCCAAGAGGAACAGAAGCACGAGCGCGGTACTCATCGATGTCAACCTGCGCCAATTCTGGCGCAGTAGCCGAATGCTTTCTCGGATCATCAGTCTCGGGAGGCGACGGATGCGAGCTCCCGCGGTGGCGTTATCGGTCATATCGGTAACACGACCGAACTGACGAATTCGTTGCGCAACCAGCCGATGAACACGCCCCATACGCCGGTGACCAGGGCCAGGCCGACAACGACGAGCATTATTCCGCCGATGATCTGAATCGTCCGTGAATGGCGTTTGAGCCATCCGACACCGCGGAGCGCTTTTGCGGACCCGAATGCCAGCACGATAAACGGCAGTCCCAATCCCAGACAGTAGGCGACGATCAGTATCACCCCACGCGCTGCTGTGGTGCCTTGAGTTCCGGCCGCAACCGAAATAACCCCGGCGAGAGTGGGCCCGAGACACGGTGTCCAACCCAACGCGAACACACCCCCCAACAAGGGTGCGCCGGCAAGGGAGGAGATGCGCCGTGGGGCGAACCGTGCGTCTTTCTGCAGGGCAGGAATGAAGCCGATGAACGTCAACCCCATCACGATGGTGATCACACCACCCACGCGTTGGAGCAGTTCTTCGTTGATGCGCAGGGTGCCGATCACCCCGAATACCGACGCCGTGGCGAGAACGAACACCACCGTGAATCCCGCAACGAACATCGTGGCCGCCCCTGTCACCCGCCATCTGCCTGCGGGTTGTGCATTCTCGCCACCAGGGGTCACCGCCGGAGAATCAGCTCCGGAAATGCCGGCCAGATATGACAGGTATCCGGGAACCAGTGGCACCACGCACGGCGATGCGAAAGACACCAGACCGGCCAGAATGCACGCTGCCACGGCGAGCAGCAACGGACCGCTCGAGGCGGCGGTCTGGAAGCTGGACCCGACGCCTTGGGCGAGTTCGTTCACTGTTCGGCCGCCACACGCTCGATGACAGGTTGCAGATCCTCGGTGAGAAGTGCGCGAAGGAATACGGCGGCGACGCGCTGCTGTCGATCCAACACCAGCGTGGAGGGAATCACGCTTGTCGGGTAGTTTCCGCCGAGTGCTGTCAATGTTCTCATCGACGGGTCGTAGATCGAGGGGTAGCTCACGTTGTTGTCGACGACGAAGTCCTGGGCCTTGTCACGCTGAGGATCTCGAACATTGATCCCGAGAAACTGAACACCGAGACCTTTGGTCGCTTCGTACGCGCGCTCGAGATCATCGGCCTCGGACCGGCACGGGGCGCACCATTGCCCCCACAGATTGATCACGACGACCTGACCTGCGTAATCAGTCAGTGAAATGTCGCTACCGTCGGTCATGAGGTCAGGTCCGGCCAATACGCCGATCATGTTTCGCGACTCGGGTGGGTCGTACAAAATATCGGTTTGCCCTCCCGGTGAGACGAAATCGAAATTCGCACCCGAAGCGACTGCGTCGGTGCCGGTCGCGCACCCGCTCGCGGCGACGACGATCGCGGTGAGAATGGCGACGAGTGAGAGGGCGCGGGTGGGTGTTCCGAGTGCACGTTGTCTCGGTCTTCGAGGGAGCGTGGGGGCGGTCATTTCATCAACTCACTTACAGCGGAGCGTATTTGGTCAGTGTTCTCGAAAACCATGGGGGTTGTAACCTGGTCGACGGACCCGTCACGTTGGACGAGAAAGCTCAGAGGTAGAACTGGCGGCGCCGACAGCGCAATTCCGATGTCGTCGACGGCGGCGAACGAGGGATAGCGCACGCCTATGTCCGTGAGAAGTGCCAGTGCTGCTGACATGTCGTCCTGGACGTTGATTCCGACTATGCGGATGGCGCCCGGAGTACCTGCATAGTCATTCAGTACCGGGATTTCCGATCGGCACGGCCCACACCACGAGGCCCAGAGGTTGATCAAGGTAGGTTCCCCGGACAACGCTGCACCGAGGTCGACTTCGGTGCTCTCGCCAAGACACCTCGCTTTGATTCCCAAGAGTTCTCCGTTTACGGGCGGTAGTGCCGGGGCCGCAGGACAGGAAACGCCCGCTGCCGCGGACGACGACGAAACCCCCGAGTCGGAAGCTAATTCTTCCCCTTTTGATGCGGCCGGGGGCACTTGCGGCCGGGTCGAGGTGTGGGCTTCGGTTGACGTGGATCGAGGCCAGATCGCCACGACAAGGAGGGCGATCACGACCAGGAAGAACAGGAGCCATCGAGACCGTGCCTGCATGCACTTCCTCCAAGCGTGGTGCGGTGAACCGGGAACATCACTGAACTACTATTGTGCATAGTAGTTATGTGGTTCGTCCGTCGCCCCCCGCCAAACAGAGGCGGGATCCGAACCCGAGAATCGAGCATCGTGAAACGCCAGTCCGCTCCGAAGGGCCGTCCCAACCCACCAGTCAGCCCAAGAATTGCGGTACTGGATGGACACAAAGCGCCGCAGACGCGCCTGGCGCGAATCAACCGTGTGGCACGTTCAAAGCTCGTGCGCCTGATGATGTACTACACCGCGGCCCGGCTCGCCTTGATTGCCGGTCTCACAGTGATCATCATGGGAATCAACGCCATATTCGATCTCGAAATCCCCGGCGTCTTGGCACTGTTCGGGGCCGTGCTGCTCGGATTCGCCATCTCCGCGATCATATTCCGGTCGTTGCGGCGCCGGATCAATGAAGAAGTGATGGTCGTAGATGAGAAACGTCGCGCAACACGTACTCAGTGAGGAGTTCCCTCCGGCTTGACTCGCCTAGAAGCCGGCAAAGTCACACGCCTGAAACCCGCTGCGACGAGGGATAATTTCGGCGGCACCCGCAACTCCCTGGTCGTTCTACCAACTCGTCCTGGCGCTTTCGCGCGCCTTGTCCTTGTCCTGGTCGTGGTGATCCAGGCGCTTGTCGAGCTTGCAAACGAAGAACGAACATGCACCGATAAGCACTCGATGTAGACCACAGCAGTTCAGGGTGCAAGTGTCCGCGTGAACTGTGATTGCGATCGGTGCCTGATACCGGATCGTCGGCGAGGTGCCGCGCTCCGCGAAGCCACCCTGGGGGATGGCCTACTTCACCGCAGTTTCCGCGGGTCCGATTGGTTCAGCTCGATCTTGTGAGGACTCCATCGCTGCCGCTGGAGACGAACCTGTTGAGACGCAGCTGTGGGTGTGATCGATGCTTTCACCCATCGCCCTCTACATCAGCGGTGTGTGAAGCCGTACCGAAAGCACTCCTCAGTGCAGCAACGGTAGGAGCGCCACCGGGCGCGCCCGTGGCATCTCGGTAGAGCCTGCAGGACACGTTGGGGAACTGATCCGGCTCGGCAAAAGGATCGCGGCCGTCGACGAGCAACGTCGGAGACCCGGTCATGCCCGCACGTTCTGCGGATCGAGGATCGTCGACGATTACGTGGCACAGTTCCCATTCGATCGACTCATCTGCGAGAACGTGCTCGATCCGTTGTTCGAGGAGTTGAACGTTCGGACAGTCCGGGACCTGCAGAATTTCAAGATGCATCATGGTGTTCCTTCAGGTGCTGCGAGAGATGGTCTCGGCGAGATCGTCAGGTATCGGCATCTGTGTCATGAGGCCGACACGAGTACGTCCGGTGTTGCCCTCCGGATAGCGTCCCAGGGCGGACCCCGGTGCGGCGACCATGATGCGAAGAATCTGTCCGAGTGCTTCGCGGCGATCACGCTGACGAAGGGCGAGGCGGAGCATGGCGAGGTGGTTGTGGGTGTGTGGCCATGGATAGGGCTGGGAGATGACATGTGCGCGTTCGAGGTGATGCCAACGCATGGTGTCGTCGCCGGTGCGGCGAGCTGCGGCCATCTCCGCGGTGTAGGTACTGCGCAACTGTGCGGGCATTCGGTTCATCAGATGTGTTCCCTGCCGGTGGATTCGAGGAGCAGCCCGCCGATGACGAGGACAACGCCGCCGGTGATGTAGGTGTCAGCGAGGTTGAACGTGGGCCACCATCCGGTATGGAAGTAGTCGGTGACTTTGCCGTCGAGAAAGCGGTCGACGACGTTGGCGGCGGCACCGGCCGTGATCGCGGCCAGCCCGATGGTCTGGAGCACGGGACGCTCAGGTGCTGTGCGCCAGGCGAACACACCGATCGCGGCGGTGAGGGCAGCGGTGCCGGCGAGAACGACGACTGCGGGGAGCTGGTCACCGAGGCTGAACGCGACACCACTGTTGTAGGCCAATCGCAGTTGCAGGACCCCGAAATCGACTACCTGCCCACCGGACAGCGCGCCACGTGCCACCGGGTCGAGGAGCAGCGCGACCGCCGCCAAGGCACCCACGAGTATGACGAGAACACCCCGGCCGCGACGCATTCCGGCCACGGACACCGACGATGACCCGGAGCTGTCGGCAGATGTCATCGCCGTACTCCCGCGGCCGGCTCGGACGCCCTGGTCGACTGCGATACAGCAGCCAGACTTCGGGTACGCCCGGCGCGCACCCCGTTGGCAATGACGACGATCTCGGCGACCTCGTGGACGAGCACGACCGCAGCCAAGCCGAGCACACCGAACAGAGCCAGAGGCATCAGAACGGTGATAATCGCCAAAGACAGGCCGACGTTCTGCAACATGATCGACCGCGATCGTCGCGCATGATGCAGAGCCTGAGGAAGATGCCGCAGGTCCTCGCCCATCAAAGCGACATCGGCGGTCTCGATGGCGACGTCGGTTCCCATCGCACCCATCGCGATACCCAGATCGGCGGTGGCCAGGGCGGGGGCATCGTTGACACCGTCCCCGACCATCGCCGTCGGTCGGCTCGCACGCAAGGTCTCCACAATGCGCGCCTTGTCCTCCGGGCGCAGATCGGCGTGCACGTCGTCGATGCCGACATCGGTGGCCAGAGCACGGGCAGTGCGCTCGTTGTCGCCGGTGAGCATCGCGACGGTGTAGCCGCCGCGGCGTAGTTCGGTGACAACTTCACGTGCTTCCGGCCGGAGTTCGTCGCGGACGGCGACCGCCCCGATCACGGTTCCGGCGCGTTCGATCAGGACCGCAGTGGCGCCGGCGTGCTGCATTCGTTCGATATCCCCGGTCAGTGGCCCCGGGTCGATCCAGCCTGGCCGACCGAGCCGGACGGGGATGCCGTCGATGTAGCCGGTCAGGCCTGCACCGATGACTGCGTCCGCGTCATCAGCGGGTGTGTAGTCCTCGACGGCGGCGAGAATCGCGCGAGCGAGCGGGTGCTCGCTGCGTGCCTCCAACGCTGCGGCCACCGCGAGAACGTCACCGCGGTTGGCGCCGTTCGCGGTCGCGACGTCGATCACGGCAGGTTGGTTGCGGGTGAGGGTGCCGGTCTTGTCCAATGCGATGGTGCGGATCCGGCCGAGCGCTTCGAGTGCTGCGCCGCCCTTGACCAGGACACCGAGCTTGGATGCCGCGCCGATTGCGGCGACGACCGTGACGGGTATCGCGATGGCCAGCGCGCACGGGGACGCGGCGACCAGTACCACCAGGGCTCGTTCGATCCACACCAGCGGATCACCGAGCACGCTGCCGACCGCGGCGATAGCCGCGGCGACGATCATCACGCCCGGAACCAGAGGTTTGGCGATCTTGTCGGCGAGGCGTTGCGCCTCGCCCTTGCGGGACTGCTCAGCTTCGACGATCCGTACGATCTTCGCCAGCGAATTGTCCTGCGCCTCTGCGGTGACCTCGACTTCGAGGACGCCGGTGCCGTTGATCGACCCGGCGAATACCTCGTCACCGGGACCGGCTTCGACGGGCACCGATTCTCCGGTGATCGCGGAGGTGTCCAGGGCGGTGCGCCCGGCGCGAATGACACAGTCGGTGGCGATCCGCTCCCCGGGCTTGACGATCATGACCTCACCGAGCTCGAGGTCCGAGGGTGGGACGGTTTCCTCCCGGCCGCCGCGGAGCACTGTCGCTGTGTCCGGGACCAGGGACAAGAGGGCGCGCAGGCCCCGGCGGGTGCGGGTGACCGCGTACTCCTCAAGTCCCTCGCTGATCGCAAACAAGAATGCGAGCATGGCTGCTTCGCCGACCTCGCCGAGCAGTACCGCGCCGACGGCCGCGATCGTCATCAGGGTGCCGACCCCGATTTTGCCCTTGGCCAGGCGTGTGAGGGTGGACGGTACGAAGGTGTAGCCAGCAATGATCAGCGCGGCCGCTTCGAGGCCGATCCCGAGCGCATCAGGTCCGCCGGTCAGCCTGACTGTCAGAGCCGCGATCAGCAGCACGCCCGCAGTTGCAGCCGCCCGGATCTCGGTAACCTGCCACCACTTTTCGGGCCCGTGTTCTTCCTCGCCCTCGGCACGGGGTTCGTCGTGGCCGCAGCCGCACGCGTCACTCACGGCTATCTCCGATGTCGGTGCCGTAATTCGGGCACAGGGCAACCGCGTTCCCTGTCGCGGCAAGCAGCGTCTCCGCCGAGGCGAGTAGGTCCATCAACTCCGGCCGGGCCAGCGAGTAGAACACCTGCCGACCTTCTGGTCTGCCGTCGACCAAACCGCAATCACGTAGGCATGCGACATGTGCGGACACCGTCGACTGGGCGAGGCCGAGTTCGCCAATCAAATCCGCAACCCGCGCTTCTCCTTCGGCGAGACGGCGCACGATCGACAATCGGGTGCCGTCCGAGAGACTGTGGAACAAGGCCACTGCCGCATCCAAGCTCGACCCGCTGCCGGTTGCGGCGAGGCACCCCGACTCGTTATTGATCGTCATATAACGATGATAGCGGTAGTTGGCGATTTAAAAAAGGTGCGGATATACGGGACTTGAGACGGTGTGGTGAGTCGTCGGTACCTTGTATCGCCAAAGCTGCCCGGCGCGACTCTCGGGCCTGCGTAGCCTTCGGCTCCGCCTGATGGGAACGGCCTACGGCCGCACTGTTGACAAACCCTATTGAGATTCTCCTTCTGGCCTTCCGATTTTGACCGGCGGTGACCTGCGCGCAACCGCTGACTCCGCTTCGCTCCGGCCTTCGGCTCGAAAGACTTTTTCAACCCGCACTCGCAGGCTCGCAGGAAAACTCTTCCGCTCACCAGTTGCACTCCGGCCCCCTCATGCCGGTCCAACTCTCCTATGCCAGAAGGCGAAAAAAATTGGCGGGGCACGGGATTGGTCCCCAGCCACGAACGGAAGGTCACCGATGAGCGACGGCTACGACTACACCGAGGGCGGCGACTACAGCGCGGCAACCAGCCACTACGCCGGACTCAGTTGCGGGTGCGGTGACTACTCCTGCCCTCGCATGCACGACGACGCCGCACAGTGCGTCAACGCCGAGTAACGACAACCACCCACCAATCTCGAGCAAAGGAAAAAACGATGAGCAACGAGACGAACTGCGACTGCGGCCAAACCTCCTGCCCTGCAATGACAGACGACACGCAGATGTGCATCTACCCGGACCCCGGCGACTACGCCTGCACTGCGCAACGATCCGGCGACGAGGACTGCATCTGCGGTTGAGCGACCCACCACCCACCACAAAGGAGCCCCACATGAGCACCGAAACCGACACCCTCGCACCCGCGCTCGTCGCTGTTGTCGAGGCGACCGCAGCGCTCGATGCAGCGATGCTCGACCGCAGCCGCGAAGGGTTCATCGACGTCACCGCCCTGGTCGATGCCTTCGCAGCCGCCCGCGCCGCAGCCCGCGACGCCGGACACACCGAGGAGGACATCGACGCCGCCGCCACCCCCACCAACTAACCACCCACCCATCCGTCACACGCAAGGACGCGCAGCATGACCGACCACAACCGCCCGACCGAAGGAGAAAACGATGTACGGCTACGACCTGCACAACATCTGCGAGAAAGCAGATGCCTGGGCGAAGTTGTTCGAGACAGCCGAGTATCGGGGCAGCGTCGTCGAGCACAACTGCTGTTCGGAAATCGACGCGTTCGTGGAGCTGCTCATCGCGCTCGACTACCACGGCCACGCCTCCGACCTGATGGACGCACACATCGAAGCCGATAGCTGCCGAGACCGTCACCCCACGGCCGATCAAGTGATCTTGGAACCGGCCACCGCTTGAGATCGAAAAACCTACGGAAACAACACAACACCGGGCAGCTGTTACCTGCCCGGTGTCGTGTCCCGAAGTCTACGAGAGGCAACACCGTGACCGCAACACACACCGAACCCGCCGCAGCACTCGAGGTCGCGCAGCTGCACCCCGACGCCCTCGACATCGGCGAGAACGTCCGCGACAGCGTCGATCTGGCGCAGACCCCCGACTTTGTCGAATCTATCCGCGAAAACGGAGTGCTCGAAGCGATCAGCGCCGTACGAACCGCAGACGGAACGATCGTCGTCCGCGACGGCCAGCGCCGCACCCTCGCAGCCCGCGAAACCGGCCTGACCAGCATCCCCGTCGTGATCTGCCCCGACGCCGCAGGCAGTGACAAGGCCCGCACCATCGACCGGATCGGCAAGCAGATCACCGCCAACCGGCACCGCGAAGGGCTGACCGCAGCGCAGCACACCCGAGGAGTTGCGCAGATGCTCGAATTCGGCGCATCCATCACGAAGGTGTCCAAGACCCTCGCGATGAACAAAAAGGACGTGAAAGCCCAAGCAGCGGTAGGAAAAGCCGAGGCAGCCCGCACCGCCCTCGACGCCGGACAGCTCGACCTTGCACATGCGGCAGTCGTGGCCGAGTTCGAGGAAGCCGGAGACACCGAAGCCGTCGAAAAGCTCCTGACCACGAGGTACTACGACTTCGACCACGTAGCGGAGCGACTACGCGGGTTGCGCGAAGAACGGGAGGCATACGCCCTCGCCGCAGCCCCGTTCGAGGAGAAGGGATTTACGATCCTTCCGCACGATCACATCAGTTTCGGGGAGGAGGTGCCGTCCCCGTCCGACCTGGTCACCACAGACGGCGACGAGGTCACCCCGGACATGATCGACGCAGCCCCGCAGTTCTGGGCAGTGTTCCTGGGATTGAACGACGCGTTTTTCGACAAAGCCACCGGCGAGCGCGTCGACTACGACGATGTCGATTGGGACACCGAGGACGACGATTCCGGCGTACCCGACGAAGGGCTACGGCACGCCGACACCGTCGACTACCGGCCCGAATACCTACCGGAATACTGGTGCATCGACCAGGAAGGCGCAGGACTCGAACCGCGCCCGATCATCGACGCCGTTCCCGCCGCCGCCAGCGGAAACGACCCCGCCGAGGCAGCTCGGGCAGTGCGCGAGCAGGAAGCGAAGGACAAGCAGGAACGGCGACGAGTCCGCGAGTTGAACAAGCAGGCCGAGGCCGCGACCACCGTCCGCCGCGAGTTTCTGCGCACAACCTTGCTCGCCCGCAAGACCCCGCCGAAGACGGCAGCGACCTACGTCGCGACCACCCTCGCCCGCGATCCCGGACTGATCTCGGAATACAAGGCAGCGGAATCACTCGGTGAGCTGCTCGGATTCAAGGGCTACTACCCCGGCCGAGAGTTGGCCGAGCACGTGGCGAAGGTGTCCGAAGCTCGCGCCCAGGTTCTCACCCTTGCGCTGGTGCTCGCCGCGCAAGAGTCCCGCATGGTCAAAGACGCATGGCGCGCCAAGCCCAAGAACGCCGACCAGTACCTCAGTTTCCTGATGGAACAGGGCTACACCCTCGCAGCCGTCGAGGAAATCATCACCGGACAGCTCACATTCGACGAGGTCGCGATCGACTGACCCGATGTTGCGGCGATCCCCAGCCCGAAAGGGTTGGGGATCGTCCGCCCTTCCGCCCCGCACCTTCCGCCCCCGGCCGGCGGTCAGAGCCACCGGCGGACCGGAAGGGCGGAAGGCGGACACCACCACAGACACGCAAGAAATCACCCGGCCGCCGGCCACGAACCACGATAAAGGCGCAAGGAAAAGGAATCGACCCGCCCCGGTGTGAACATTCTTCTATCCCGACACTCGCACATCAAGGCCGCTCCGAAAATAATATTCGTACGCGCCACTCGCACGCTCGAACAAAGGCGCTACGATATTTTTTCCTCCACTCACCTTGACCCACTCCCGCCGAGACCAGAATATCGGCACATGCCGGGGGAGGGGGGAAGGTGCAGGTGGAACGCATGAAAGTAGCTGCGTATGTCACGGTTCAGCATTAGAGAAAGAATGCGGAAAATGATTGAAGATGTCATTAACTAAAGCGGAAACTAATCGAAGAAATACCCGCGAAAGTATTGGTTTATATTGCATTGTTCGATAGAATGAAATCAATAAAGAATCACCGACGAGGGGGAATGAAAATGGCGATCACCGTATATGCCAAGCCCGCATGTGTGCAATGCAATGCCACGTACCGCGCACTCGACAAAGCGGGAATCGAATACGACGTCATCGACATCACCGAAAACGCACAGGCCCGCGATTACGTCATGAGCCTCGGATACCTGCAAGCCCCCGTCGTCGTCGCAGGAGAAAACCACTGGAGCGGATTCCGCCCCGACGAAATCAAGAAGCTCACCCCGGCCGCCTAACCACGCACTTTCGCCAGCGAAACGAGGACCACGATGACCGCAGCAGCATTCACCTTCACCCCCGACGCAGACTTCGTCGACCGCGCACTCGACGCCGAGCTCCGCCGCGACAGCGAATCCGTCGACCGCAAACTCCGCACCATGCTCGCCGCCCTAGACGACTCCCTCGCCGGAATCAGTGACGCACGCGAAGAACTGCACACCCTCTACACCGCCCCCGACACGGAAATCGCCGAAGGCGTTGCCGCCCATGACCAGGACATCGCCACTCACCTCGCCGATGCAGCCCGCAACCTCCGCGCGGCCGCCGAGATCCTGCGCAGCCACCGGCAACTCACCTCACCGCGACCCTGACCTCCCATGCCCACCGGCGACAGCAAGGACCCCGACGTGACACTCTCACTGGCCACCGTCCCCGACTTCGACGACCTCACCGACAACGAAGCCGAGATCGACGAATACAGCACCGCCCTCGACGTCGAAGCTCAACTCCTGTGCTCGCTGCTCTGGGCGCCGGCCGAAAGTGCGAAACGTGCCGTCACAGCCTTGACCAGCGCAGACTTCTACCGGCCCGTGAACGCGGCACTGTTCACCGCCATCGAGGAGCTAGTCACCGCCGGCAAACCTCACAACAGTGCCCACGTCTTCACCACCTTGCAGCAAGAAGGACGCACCAGCGGACACCTCGGGAAACAACTCACCAAAGCACTCACCGACATCACCACCATCGGCGTCCCCTCCGCCGAACTCGAGCACAACATCGCCGCCGTTCTCACCCAGGCCTACCGGCGCGGATTCCGCGAAGCAGCACGATCCCTCGCCCAAGCCGCCGAAGAACTCCCCGAAGACCAACTGTTCGAGCACCTGCTCAGCATCGGCCGCGAACGCCGAGCCGCCTCCCAACGCCTCGCCGTCATCCGCGAAGGCAGGCCATGACCGACACCCAGTCGCAGTCGAAACACTGTGCCAGGTCAACACATTTCATCGCCAACATCGCCCTCGGGATCCTCTACCTGGCGCTCGCAGTATTCGTCCTGACCGTCGCCGTCACCGGCACCACCGACGGCCCCGTCCTCGCGGTACTCGCCGGAACAGGGTTGGCCGCGTTGGCATTTCACTACTTCATCGCGGCTCGCACACTCCGCCACACACCCTCAGTGAAAGGTGAACACCAGTGATGAACGACGACGAACACGACGCCTGGCAACTGCACGACCACGGAGCCAGCTGGGAAGACATCGGCATCGAAATGGGATGCAGCCCCACCGCCGCGCAAACCCTCGCCGCCGCCTACGAGAAACGCACCGACAGCGCTGCAGCCCTCACCCAAAACGCCCTGTTCTGACCGGTCGAGACTGCAATCCCTGTCGGACCTACACGGCACACTCACCGGAAAACGCAGGAGGGAACGCTCATGAACAAGGAGATCACCAACATCCTTGCCCCAGTCGCAGGAGTAGGTGCCGTGGCAGCAGGTGCCGGATTCGTTCTCGGAACACTGATCGGCTGGCTGTTGGTTCCCGACGCAATGAGACCGTGGCAATTCGGCATGATCTTCGCGTTGGTTTCTTTGTTGCTGGTTCTCCTGTGCGCCGCCCCTTACGTATGGCGCCGGTACAGCGGGCAAAGCTAGCAGCGCACTCTTCGGCGCTCGACCACTACGAACCACACCCGAATCACCCACGAGAAGGAGGACAACCGCATGGCTATCGCCGCGATCATCGCCGTAGCAGCACTCTTGATCTGGGGATTCGGATCAATCATCGCCCGACTTGCAGGAGCGATCGCAGTCTTCGAAGGTCTGCTCCGCATCGGCTTCACCGGAAGCACACCCACCGCCTACGCCATCCTCACCGCCGGCCTCGCAATCTGGATGACCGGACACTGGATCTGGGCGTTCAAACACAAAGCCTGGCGCACCCGACTGGCGCTGACCGCCTACAGCCTCCCCGGAATCCACCACCTCGCGCCGATCCCCACCAACCGCACCACCAAACAGGCGCAGCGCACCGCTGTATGGCCGAACAATCACACGGAGATGAACCGATGAGCGAGCAGACCCAAACAACACTCAAAGGCGCCATCAATCAGATCGCTCCTGTCATCGACCTCGGCGAACTACTCGGCCGCCAACGCACGTTGAACACGCCGACGAACGTCGCGGACGCGCAGACATCCTTCACCGCCCACCTCGTCGAAGATGTGATGGGCGGCGCACTCACCGGCGAGGAAAATCGGATCCTCCTTACCGGGATCGAATCGACCCACAGCAAAAGCCCCCGGCCGTGAACATTCTCGAATTCGAGATGAACGAACTCTCGATTTCCTCACGTACAAAAGAGATCTCGCTCCGAAATGTAATTTCATTCCGGAGCGAGATCTAGGCCGATCTGCCAGTGCAACGGCGCGGAGGTTGTCCTCAGCGGGTAGGGGTTGGTGTCACTGTGGTCGTAGGTGGAATCGAGGATGGAACATCGTGGCCACCGTCGGGTTCAGAGTTCACTGGGGGGAGATCCTCGCCGGCGTCCGGAACCTTCCCCTCTGCAATGGCGTCACGCATGTGAGCGACTCCCGCAGGTTCTTCCTGCGGAGCACCGCGCGATCTGCTGTTGTTTTCGAGAACTGACACCTCGTCATCGGTGATCAGTTGGTGCCCCGAATGCGGCACGACGGTGTACCACCCCTCCGACGGTAGATAGCCGGTCGCGAACAGGTAAGACTGACCGACTGTCACCATCTCGTCGTCGTCCAAAAGGACCATCGTTCCGTCCGGTTGCAAACCGCCCTGCTGGTTCACCGTGATGTCTCCACTGACATCGCCCTTCAACACTCCGCCGTCAGCGATGCGAACAAGGAACTGGGTTTCGGGAAACTTGCTCAACGCTTTGGTTCCCGTTTGCTCGATCACCGTACCGACGAATATGGCGTCGGACGCCCCTGCCAACAGCGCCGGATCGGTGATGTCGAATGACCAGCTGGCATCTGAAGACGACATCTCTGGAGCAGCTGAAGGAAAGGAAGTTGGAGTGGCTCCAGGGTCTGACGAACACGCGGATATGGTCAAGGCCGCGAGAGCCATGGCCGAGAATAGGAGACGCTTTCTGTTTCTAATTGGCTTCATCTCAATACCCCCACCGTGAATGGTACGCTTCGCTGTCCATGTTTTGCGGTAAAAATACTGAACTATTGCTGCGCGGGTCCATCAATTGAGACTGGCAATTATGTTCGAAACCCAACGCGTGCCCCATCTCATGGGCCATCACATTTCGCGCATTCGCCGCAGAAACAATTGTCCCTGTGTTCATCTGTAGTGTATCGACGCCGAGGGGATCCCAGTGGTGCAGCCCAGCCCATTTCAGATCCGGGCGATTGGTATCGGATATTTCCAAAGAGATATAGGACGGATTCAGCGGATCGTTCGGCTTAATTTTGATCGGACCTTGGTTTGCCCACGCTGCTATGGCTTGATCAATCTGGGTGGTATAGCTACTTGTCGATACGAAATTGATCGAGCCGGCCACGACGGAATCCTTTCCTGCGGGCATAGTCGGAGTCCGTCGACCTGAGGTCAAGTACTTTCCGTTCGAAAAGTTTTGTCCAGAAGCGCCATAGAGTTCCCACGCATTGTCCGAGTCCGACTGGTTCTGGCACAGATACTCGTCGCTGGTCGGGAACCCGTAGTTCCCGGTCTCCCACCCTTGTGCTCCCCACTGGTTCCGGATGTCTCCCCATGTCGCGTAGGCCGATGTGGCACCAAACTTGTAGGTGATTCCGCCGCCTTGGAAGTTGTTGTATCGGCCCCCGACCGCAGGGAGCTCGCGCGTGACCGGATAACCCAAGCGACCACGTTCGTCGTTTCGCTTCTCTGAGAGCGTCGGGCCGTTCTCATATTCTTTATAGTTTCTCGGGGGAAGTGTCAGGTACTTGTTCAGAATGAGACCGCCGACCTGACGCCCCTTGTTCATATCAACATTCGGGCTCCACAGAATCCGGTTTCCGTAACCGAATTCCTGCCAGCGCCCCTCACCGTTGACTCCCGCAAGAAGTTCATCGCTCGTCGGTTCACCGATGCTGGACTGATTCTGTGCGTTGAGGAAATCAAGAAATTCCCGTTCGATGGAACCAAACACCCAGTGGCCATTTCGGAACTGATCGGCGTTTGCAACGCCGGGAGTTGAAGCGATGAGGCCGGCCAGCCCAGACGCGATGACTACCGTACGGGCCAGATTTCTCACCTTTCGGAAATCTCGTCCAGTTTTTCTTCGACGCCGTGAGAACCTTGAAATTTCGCGCACGTGCCCTCCTGTCGAAATCATGAATCGATCAGAACGAGTCGACGCTAACCGACCGAAGGCGACTTCAAACCAAACGGATGGTCACATTTTGACGACAAATCAGACTGGTCCGTATCTACCGGGAGGGAGAACGTACGCTGTGCACATGAATCCATCCGGGGGTGTAGGACGAGGTTTCTTCAATGCCTCCTCCTTCGTGCTGGCTATCGGCATACTTGGATTGATCGTCAGTTTCGGTGCGACCTCACGGTGGGGGTTCCCAGCCTCTGCGTCAGAGCTCTGCCGAGCAAGTTTGTATGCAAGCGGCACACTTGAAGAAGCGGGGTGGGCATGGATCCCATTTCCCGTAGCCTCTTGCAAGACAGTGGATTTCGATACATCCGCGAATTTCTTCGCACTCGGATGGGGTAACTCGATCACAGCAGCGGTATCGCTTGCAGTCATTGTTGCGGCCATGAAGGTCAAGCTGAGCCGCGGGCCTGAATCGAAACGACCTCAGTAAGGGGTTCACCCCATCTGTCAGGAGCGGCACCGCTGGCGACGTAGCTCTTAGTGGTTTCCGGGTGCTTTCCAGCGCAACGCCGATCACCAACTTCGATCCGAGGCATGACCGGAAACGAACGTATTCGGTCCACGAATCGACCCGAATCGGTGCTATCGAGCGATCACGCGAAATCGTCGACCGAAACTCATGACCGAAACTAGATCGACCGAAACGGTGGAGTAGACCGTTTTCGGTCGGTTCGATAGCATCACTCTCAACGCAGAACGACGAATGTGCCGCCAGTGACCTCCGACAGTGGGTCGGCGGCGTCGAAACCGCAGAAACGCGTACAGCCGCAGAACGAGAACCGGGGGACTAGACCATGACGAATCCAGACGAGATTGCGCGTAAACCCACCCGTGTCCTGACCGCAGGTGAGATCGAACGGGAAATAGCAGGCATCCGCGCCGGCCTCGAAATGGGTGGAGTCCCCTTCACCGCGGAAGCGGAAGCAGCAGCCAGAGCTGTCCTCAACGGCGAGATCACCGGAGACGAAGCGATCGCCCGCGGACTCGCCGAACTGAACGCCCGCACCGCTCAGTGAGCAACGACTACCACTATCCGGGCACCACGGTCCTACGAAACCGACTCGGATACAACGACCCTCACACGCTCGCACAGGCCGAAGCTCTCATCGCCGCAACACGAATGGCGGAGTTGGCAGCGAACCCGATCGACGGACACTTCGACTTCGCGCACCTGCAAGCAATCCACCGACACCTACTCGGTGACCTCTACGACTGGGCCGGTGAAATCCGCACCATCGACACCGCGCCAGGCGATCTCGGCATCCTCCACGACCCACCCGCCGCCATCCCAGGCGAACTCGACCGAGTGTTCACCGACATCAACAGCGGCGTCTACGTCAACCACCACAGCCACGAAGCGTTCGTCCAGGATCTCGCCGGACACTGGGGAGACCTGACCAGCGTCCACCCCTTCGTCGACGGAAACTCCCGCACCCAAAGGGTTTTCTTCGACCAACTCGCCCGCGACGTCGGATGGGCCATCGAATGGCGCGAACTCAGCGTCGACGCCGTCCAAGCTGCCCGCAACTTCGCGTACATCGATGGCGGAACCATCCTCGCCGACGTCCTAAGGCCCGCGATCAAACCCGTCACCGAAGTGCCCACGGACTCCATCGCCACATCACCCCGCGGTGCCACCATGACCTTCCCCGCACACTGGCAGTCCATGATCGAGCACTACGACACCATGCCCGAACAGACCTATACCTGGGCGAGCCAGATCAAACACGAAGCACCACAACATGAACCAGAGTCGACCGAGATCCGGCCAACACTTGAGCCCGTCGCTCCGGAGCGGGAACTAGCCGACCTCGACACCACCAAGTTCCACACCCACTGGAGCCCCGAGGTCGACCACCAACTTATGAACAGCCGCACCATCCCACAACACAGCAGCAGACCAGAAGGACCGAGACTGTGAGCATCATCGGATACGCCCGAGTCTCCACCCTCGAACAAAACCCCGAACTGCAGCAGCACGCCCTCCGACAAGCCGGCGCAATCCGCATCTTCACCGACTACGAATCCGGCTCCAAAACGCAGCGCCCCCAGCTCACCGAGTGCCTGAACTACCTACGCGAGAACGACGGCGATGTCCTCGTCGTCTGGAAACTCGACCGCCTCGGGCGATCCGTCCGCCACGTCATCGACACCGTCCACAACCTCGGCGAACGAGGCATCGCATTCCGTTCCCTCACAGAAGGATTCGACACCACCACCGCAGGCGGTGAATTCCTCTTCCACATCATGGCAGCCCTCGCCCAAATGGAACGCCGCATGATCGTCGAACGCACCCACGCCGGCCTCGAAGCCGCCCGCCGACAAGGCCGACACGGCGGACGGCCCACCGTCATGACACCCGAGCGCACCGAACTCGCCCGCACCCTCCGCGAACAAGGGAAGAGCCTCGACGCCATCGCCAAGGCTCTCGGAGTCGGCCGATCCTCCGTCAGCCGTGCACTCCTGACGGCTGCTCAATAGCTCGATCGGTGTCGACAATCAAGTAAGTGAGCAGGGTATCGAGCTGGGCGATGGTGGAGCGGGTGTCGTGATGCAGAACTGTCGTCATTCTGACAGCGGCCGCGCCGTCGACGGCGATCTGTGCGTCGTCGACGAATGCGGTCCGTGTGGGGTCCACGTCGAGCCGGCGACATGCCAGCATGTATATCTCGGGATCGGGCTTGGCTATGCCAACCTCGTGTGAGTAAACGACCTGAATTCCCGGCGGTCATTCAGCACTTCATGGCGCTCGAAGCAGCCGCCACGCCGAGCTGGCGTCCTTCCTGGGCAAGTGGTGTCGGTGCCGACCGCTAGATTTGGGGCGGCCCGGCATGACCGTGCAGGACCACATCGCAGGAGGTGTTCGATGGAGCCCGTAACCCTGATTGTCGCGGCGATCGCACTCGGCGCGTCGGATGGCGCGCGCGAGACCACAAAACAGGCAATCGGCGACGCCTACACGGCCGTGAAGGGCTGGATCACGAACCGGTACAGCTCCGTGACGGCGGAGATCGAGGGGCTGGAGCGGGAGCCGGAGGAAGAACTCCGCCGCGCACTTCTCGCGAAGAAACTCGATCAGGCGGGTGCCGGAGACGACGTCGAGCTGCTTGGTCTCGCGCAAGCTCTCCTGGTAGCTGTCGAGGATCAGGCTCCCGAGTTGCCGGCCACCGTCGGCGTAGTGATCCGCCGCGCATCGGTTGGAGGCGACATCGAGGTCGAAGACGTGGCTGTCGACGGCGGGAGTGGAGTTGTCGCCGAGGACATCGCAGCTGCAGGCGATCTGCGGATCGGCCGAGTCGCAGCGCGTTCCCATCGGGAGCCGCCAAACCCTACCCAGGCGCGGGAACAGTAGACGGATCGTCCGTTTCCGCGCACAGCTTCACTTCGACCCAGCGCAACGTCATCGCTGGCCGGGACAACAACACATACTATTCGGTCGGCGGGACCGAAACGGGAAACAGCGGTGGCCGTATCCGCGCAGTAACAGCGTCCATCAAGCCGCTGCCAATCGGTCAGGGGCTATGGACCGTCACCGTGAACAACGCAAGCTCGGGTCCGATCACGGACCTCGAAGTCGATGTATATGCCGTTGATGGGGACGGCAACCGACTCGAGGATGCGTGTCGCCCGGCGAAGGAGAAGATCTCAATACAGGGGATCTTCCGGGAGCTCTTGTCGGGCGGGATGAGCGGAACACTCGATGCCATTGGCTCCCAAGCTAACTCGATGTACCCGCGGGGGATGTTCGGTGTGCCGGCCAACCTCGGTTCCTACGGAGGGATGTTGTCGGGTCAAATGATGAATGTTCCAGGCCTCTCCGCGCTTCTGCAAAACTTCCAACAGCAAATGGTCGACAAATACCCGCAAGTGATCTCACGAGACCAGTCAGTCGAGGTCGCCTACAGCGCCTCCGGAGCGGCCGAGGTGCGGGTCGATCTCCAGTTTGCCGACGACATGGGCAACCTATGGCGTCGACGGCACGGCCAGCAACCTGAACCGGTGATGGAGGGTGAGTAGCCCGAACCTCAGTCAGGCGGTGGGTTGAACGCAGCCGGTGAATGTGTCGGCTACGCCTTATCGATAACGAAACTTGCGCCGATAACATAGATTATGTCATCCTGTCGATGAAAAGCGCTGCACCGCAATGAAATACATTCATATTGAATGTGTATGCGTCAGTATCGGCGGTGTCGCTACCAGAGTGAGAGCGGACGTCCTGCGGCCTCGGCCGCAGCGATGCGCTCGTCGATGCAATCGACTCCTACGTTCTGCTCGATCCCGGTACGTATCGCGGCGGCGATGGCGCGAGTGCGACCTGCGGGTCCTCGAACGTCAGCGAGTGGACTGGTGATGTTGCGTCGCCGGAGCTCGTATTCGCTGCGGTTGCTGCGATTGGTTCCCAACTGCATGTGTGCCGGGTTGGTGCAGCCGGCGAAGTCGCATTGATGGCACAGCACCGCGTCGTCGGTGCCCGACCAGCCCAACCTCGCGATGACACCGTATTCGAGCTGGTACGCGAACAAATGCGCCGGTACAGTCCCGCGGCGGGACGGCCCGGGCAGGCTCGCCGCACGGAAAGAACCATGCCCGGTCGAGGACACACCGCCGATCCAGGGCCAGCACTGATTCCGGCGGCGGTAACGCTTGGACTCGAACCGGGAAACGACGGCAGGATCGTCGAGCCAAGAACGCCACAGACGCTCCGGAATGCGTACCGGCTGGGGTTGCCCGATCAACGTCATCTGGAACGCCGGCAGCGCGGGAGCACTGTCGGGCATGCCGGGCAGCGGCAATGGAGCATCGCCCACGAACGTCATCGCCTGCTCCTGACACTCGATCCGGACTGTTACCCGAGCTGACTGTAAGAAGATGCACCGACAGAACCTTGTCCCAGAGTGGTATCCGGGGCGAGCGCCGGTAACACCTCAGCGAGGAACAACGGCATCCATCAGACCACCCAACTGCGCTCACAGCGGTGAAGGCCAAAGTCCGTTGACCGGTTGCCATGAGGTCGCTCTGCCAGAATCGGGCAGATGACCGACAAAAACGGCAAAAGTGAAGGCATGGCCGCAGTGGGTTCGCGAGTGCGAATCACGGTGCCGGGTGCCGATGGCACAGTGACATGCACAGGTGTGGTGATCGAGGACTACGAGGATATGGTCATCGACTCCGGATCGGTGGGACGGGACTGGGCTCCGGTGCATCGATGGGCGATTGCACTCGACGACGGGCGACTGATCTTCGCCAACGACGAAGATCTTGCCGCTGCAGACTAGAAGCCCCTCCGTGTCGCGTACTCGTTCATCGAGAGCGGACTCGACACTGGACTCCCGAATCGGGTAACAGCGCCAGAGCGCAGATGTGGGCATCCCATCTGCGCCGTGAATCATGCGGCAAGGTTCGGGCTTAGTTCGCGGAGAACGTCGACTTCCGTGCTCCGTTTTGGCACTGTTCCGGTGGTCGTCCATCCTCGAAAACCGGCAATGATCAGGTAGAATGGATAGGGATGTGCACGTCCCGTGCCAACAAACTTTCGAGACGCTGAAGGAGCGCTGGTGACCGACTCTCACCTCACCACACGTCCCTCATCGCTCATTCCGCAATCGCGCCTGACAGAAGCTGAAATCGATCGTGCACTTGCCGCAGCGACCGCCGGTCACCGTATGGCCGGTATGGAACCCACCGCCGCTGACCTCGAAATCGGCCGTAGGCAATTACGCGGAGAAATCACCGGAGACGAAGCCGTGAGCCTTGCCATCGCTGCAGCGCTCACAGCACGAAACCAACGCAAGGAGCAATGCTCATGACCACAGCACGCAAAGTCGTCGACGAGCACGCGGGCGCTCGCAGCATTGAAGAATCTGTGCAGTTCGCCACCGCCGGCGTTCGACTGGCCGGCGGTACCGTCACCGAAGAAAACGAAGCCGCGACCCGCCGAGTGCTCACAGGCGAGAAAACAGCAGAACAAGAGCTGTCCGCGCTGCGTCGCACACTGGGGTACTGACGACCCTTGCCGCCGAAAACTTCACAGTTCCGTTCCTGGGATGACTACTACATCCCAGGAACAACTGTTCTACGCAACAAGCTGACCAGCACAGCTGAACCGTACGGAACAACGGATCCTGACAAGCTCCGCAGCTCCGCAGCTACGAAGAAGCTGCCACCCACATACGCATGGGTGAACTGGCCCGTACGCCGGTCTCCGGAAAGTTCGACTACAACCACCTCAAAGCCATCCACCGGGCCCTGTTCCAAGACGTCTACGACTGGGCCGGAGAAGAACGTACCGGCCCACTCAACCAGATGAGTAAAAGCGGACCCGACGTCGTCAATTATCCCCCCGGTGATCCCCACGCCCCCACGGTCAACTACGGCTACTACCCAGCCCCCGCCATCGCCGACGCCGCCAACCTCCAATTCCGCCGACTCGCGAAACAAGACCTCCTCCGCGGCCGAGGCCGCGAAGAATTCCTCACCGGTCTCGCTGAACACTGGGGCGAAATCAACACCATCCACAGCTTCCGAGAAGGAAACACCCGAACACAATTCGTGTTCTTCTCCGAACTCTCCCGCCATGCCGGATACGAACTCGACATCGCACAATTCGCCGAAAATGCGCCGCTATGTCAATGGCCACGAAGTTCTCCCCGTAGGCGGCCAGTAGTTCTCCCCGCTGGTGGCCACGGGTTCTCCCCGGTGG